>JAEZYO010001004.1 GCA_023419055.1 Pseudomonadota bacterium
ACGTGGACGGCAACCGCTACGTCGATCTTGCGGCAGGTTTCGGCGCAGCCCTGCTCGGCCATCGCCATCCACACATCGCGCGAGTGCTCGGCATTCAGAGCGACCGCCTCTGGCAAGCGCTCGGCGACGTCTATCCAAGCGACGCGAAGATCGCGCTCTGCGAGAAGCTTGCCGCGCTTTATCCGGAGCGAGGCGCCATGGTGGTGCTCGGGCAGTCGGGGGCAGACGCCGTGACGGCGGCGCTCAAGACCTGCTTGCTCGCGACCGGAAAACCCGGCGTGCTGGCGTTCGGCGGCAGCTACCACGGCCTGTCTTACGCTCCGCTCGCGGCCTCGAGCCTGCGCGCGAGTTACCTCGAACCCTTCTCCTCCCAGCTGAACCCGCACGTTCGCTTCGTCGATTACCCGGGCAACGCGCGAGAGCTCGACGCGTGCCTGACGATCGTACGGCGCTTGCTCGGGGACGACGCGTTCGGTGCGATCCTGGTCGAGCCGATCCTCGGACGCGGCGGCGTGGTCGTGCCTCCGGTCGAGTTCATGGGCGAGCTCTCGAGCCTCGCGCGCGAACACGGAGCGCTGCTCGTCGCCGACGAGATCTGGACCGGCCTCGGTCGCGCGGGACGCTGGTTGTTCTCGACCGCGGGCGCGATGGT
The DNA here is from genome assembly GCA_023419055.1 of Pseudomonadota bacterium. The sequence continues at coordinate 653 of JAEZYO010001004.1, forward strand.
CCCCGACCTCGTCTGCCTCGGAAAAGGGCTCGGCGGCGGGCTCCCGATGAGCGCCCTGATCGGACGCGCCGACACGATGGCGTCCTGGCGTCGCGAGCAAGAGGTCGTGCACACCTCGACCTTCGCGGGCGCCCCGCTCGCTGCAGCCACGGCTGTCGCGACCCTCGACGTGCTCTCGAGAGCCGAGTTGCCGGAGCGCGCGGCCGAGCTCGGCGGACGCTTCCTCCGCGCGCTCTCGGACGCCGCGTCGCAGGTCTCTCCGTCCGTCGTGGTGCGCGGGGCGGGCTTGATGGCAGGCGTCGATCTGGCGCTCGGGCAAGGCGCCGCGTGGCGCCTGCAGCAGGCGCTGCTCGCCCGGGGATACATCACGACTACCGGCGGCGGACGGCGCGAAGTCCTGGTCCTCACGCCGCCCCTCACCATCGACGAGCGGCTCTTGTTCGGCTTCGTCGACGCTTTCGCCGAGTCGCTCTCGGCGCTCTTCGGAGGCTAGCGATGGACCTCGTCGAGCGCTCGGAAGAGCTTCACGCCCGGGCGCGCGCGCTGTCCGACCCTGGAGACTTCGAGGAGCTGGCGCTCGCCGTCGCGGAGTTCCAGGTGCGCGAGTCGAAGGGCTACGCGCGGCTGGTTCGCTCGCGCGGGGTCGCGCTGGACCAGGTCGCCACCCTCCCCGCGGTGCCCGCCGACGCGTTCAAGGTCACTCGGGTCGCGGTCCACCCGCCCGAGCTCGACGTCGCGCGCTTCTACACGAGCGGCACCACTGCCGACGCGAGAGGCACCCATTATTTTCGAACACTCGAGACGTACCGCGCGACGAGCCTCGGCTTCGGGCGCCGAGCGCTGGCGAGCGACCGTGACGGGCCGCGCACCGTCGTCTGTCTGGCGCCGCCGCTCGAAACGCCACCCACTTCGTCGCTCGGCACGATGATGCAGTACTTCGCGGAAGCGTGGGATCCCCACACTCCGGCGCCGGAGCGCTGGCTCGTTCGAGAAGGGGACGTGAACCTCGACGGCCTCGAACGCGCGGCGCAAGCGGCAAGCGAGCGAGGCGAACCCCTCGTGCTCCTCGCGACCGCTTTCGCGCTGGTGGCATTGCTCGACAGGCTCGGAAGCCGAACGGTTCCGGCGCCGTCCGAGAGCGTGATCATGGTCACCGGAGGCTTCAAGGGTCGCACACGCGAGGTGGCGCCGGAGCAGCTGCGGGCTGACCTGGCGCGAGCGTTCGGCATCTCGGAGGAGCGACTGATCGGCGAGTACGGCATGACCGAGCTCTCGAGTCAGCTCTACGAGGGTACTTTACCGGGGGGCGTCCTGCGCGGCCCCCAGGGCGTGTTTCTCGAGCCTCCTACTCTGAGAGTCTTCCCCGTCGACCCGCTCAGCCTCGAGCCGGTGGCGGACGGCGAGGTCGGGCTCGCCAAGATCGTGGACGTCTGCAACGTGGACTCTGCGGTGGCGATTCAGACTCAGGATCGAGTCCGACGTGTGGCGGGCGGGATCGAGCTGCTCGGGCGTGCCCCCGGCGCCACGCCCAGAGGCTGCTCGCTCGCGCTCGAGTCGTTGCTGGGCTAAGCCCGGGCCGTGAGTTCTACGCTTGGTCGGACCGCTCGCGAGCGGGTGCTCTCGCTCACGCGAGGCGCGCGCCGCATCGCTGACCCGAGTGACCCGCTCGGTGAGCGCGCCCGCGAGCTCCTCGTCGCGTCGACCGGCCTTTCGCGCGAGGGGGTCGAGCTCGCGCTCGCGCACTGCCTCGAGACCGAGCCGAGCGACGCCGAGCTCGAGGCGCTCTGCGCGAGCGTGACGCCCGCCCCGCGAGTCCATGTGCTGCTCTCGGCGAACGTGTTCGTCGCCGCGCACCGCGCGATCGCGCTCGGGCTCGCGGCGAGCTCGAACGTCGTGGTGCGCCCCTCGCGCCGGGAACCAGAGATGGCCACGCTCCTGTACCAGGCTGCGCCCGGCCTGTTCGAGCTGACGACCGAGCTCGCGCCGATAGCTGGAGAGCACGTCCACGCGTACGGCAGCGACGCGACGCTCGGGGAGCTCACGCGTTCGCTACCCCGCGGGGTGGTGCTCCACGGGCACGGCAGCGGCTTCGCGGCGGCGATCGTGGAGCCGCCGTTCGCGAGCGACCTCTGGGAGCGCTTGGCGCTCGACGTCGCCCTCTTCGATCAGAGGGGCTGCCTGAGCCCGCGCGTGGTGCTCTCGAAGAGCTCGCCGGGCTCGATCGCGGCGCCACTCTGCGCCGCCCTGGCTCGGTGGGAAACCCACGCTCCACGAGGCGAGCTCGATCCGGAAGAGGCGGCAGCCGTCGTTCGGTACCGCGATACCCTCACCTTCGCCGGCGAGCTGTGGCCCGCCGGTCAGGGATTCGTCAGCGAAAGCAGCGAGCTCCTGATCCCTCCGATCGGCCGAAACCTGCACATCGTCGCGCACCCGGAGCCGCTCGCCTTGCTCGCCCCGTTCGCGAACCAGCTGACGAGCCTCGGAGTCGAGGGCACCACCGCGCTCGTGGAGCGCGCCGCGCAAGCCTTCCCTCGCTGTCGCATCGCCCCCATCGGAAGGATCCAGTCTCCGCCTTTCGACGGCCCAGTGGATTGCCGCACCCCGAAATCGGGGCAGCTGCTGTAGCGCTCATGACGACCGCCGAGCTCTCCCATCGGGCCCTCGATTGGTGCCTCGCAGTAGTGCCGGGAGCACGGCGCGTCATCGCGAGCGAGCGGCTGCGCGGCGGTATCGCAGCCATCACCCACGCGTTATCCATCGAGCTCGTCGACGGCGGCGTGCGAGAGCTCGTTCTGCGTCGGTTCGCGGGCCCCGTGACTCCGGAGTGGCCGCCCATCGGGCGCGAGGTAGCGGCGCTTTCGATCCTGTCCGAAGCTCCGTTCGGCGTCGCGATCCCCGGCGTGGTCGCGTACGACGTGACCGGAGTGGAGTGCGACCTACCGGCGATCTTGCTGACCAGGCTCACGGGGAGCATCGACGTGTCACTCTCGAACATCGAGGGCAAGGTGCGTGAGTTGGGTCGAGTTCTCGCGGCTCTGCACCGAATCGCCGTCGAGGTACCTGCCGGATTCGAACCGTTCGCGATCGACTTCGAACGCCGGAAGAAGACGTCGCCGCTTTCGGGAGTGGACTGGAATGCAGCGTGGGAGCCGCTCCACGAGCTCGAGTACGGGCCCGAGCAGCTCCTTCACGGTGACTTTCATCTCGGGAACATGTTGTTCGAGGCGCGGCGCCCTCCCTCGAGGATCACGGGCGTGGTGGATTGGACCCTGGTTCGCTCGGGTCCACCCGCCTCGGAGGTGGGGTACTGTCGAGTCGATCTGGCGCTGCTCTTCGGCCTCGACGCGGCGGACATCTTCCTCGAAGCGTACGAGGCGGCGCGCGGCGAGCGGGTACGAGACCGAGTGCTTTGGGACTTGGCAGGTGCGACCCGAGCCTATCCCGATCCTGCGAGCTGGCTCCCGGGCTGGACGGACGCGGGGAGGCGCGACCTCACCGCCGAGCTGGTGCGCCGGCGGCTGGTCACCTTCCTCACCCGCGCGTCGAGCGAGCTCTGACGCTCACTCGGGCGTGTCGCAGAAGGCGCTACCGAACGCCCGAGCCCGTACGTTCGGCAACGCCCCTTCGGACGAACAAGCATCGACCCCTACGCGCCGCGTCGAACCGTCACGAAGAGCGCGATCACCGCGCGATGGCGGCCGATCATCGTTCGGGTTATTCTCGTTCGGCTGCGAACGACGAGCTCGTCGTTCGCCTTCACCTTGCTTCGATCCATGAAAACCTCGTCGCTCAACGCGCTCCTCGCACTCTCTCTCGCCTCTACCCTCGCGTCCTGCGGAGACCCCGCAAGCAACGTCCAGCGTCAGCCGAGCAGCAGCGGAGGCACGAATTCGGGAGGCTCGGGCGGTGCCGCGGCGGGCGCGGGCGGATCGGCCGGGAGCGCGGGCGCTACGGCGGGAAACGGCGGCTCCGGCGGGACCGCAGCCGGCGCGGGTGGAACCAGCGGCGGCGCAGGAGGAGCAGGCAGTGGCGGTGCTGGCGGCGGAGGTTCGGGCGGAACGGGCGGCAGCGGCGGTTCCCCGGCGGTCGGCTGCACGGGCAGCGAGCTCTTCTGCGAGGACTTCGAAGACACGGAAGTGAACGCCGTTCCCGGCGCCCCCTGGCTCGCGCTGGCCGAGTATTGCGCGAACTCGACCGACTTCTCGACGGGAGTGACGAGCGAACTCTCTCACGGTGGGAGCAAAGCGTTCAAAGCCACCAACGATCGTCCGCCGAACTGCCGCCTGTCGGCGCCGTTTCCGGAGACCGACGATTTTTGGCTGCGCGTGTTCATCTATTGGGAGCCCAGCGTCTCGTTCGACGCGAAAGAGATCCTCGCGATCGACCTCCACCCGACTAGCGGCATCAACACGGACGATCCCGCCGTGCGCTTCGGTACTCGGAGCAAGGAGCCCTGCACCGCCACGCCGGGGCCGCAGATCACTTTGATCGGGTTCGCAGGGGGCGAACGGACGGGCTGCAACGGGACCGTGGTTGAGCCGAAGGACGATTGGTACTGCTTCGAGGCGCACGTCACGCAGTCGAGCAACCTCACGGTGAAGACGTACATCGAAGGCGCGGGCTTCACCTACGAGTCCTCGGGCAAGCCCGCTTCCGAGACGATCGCCACGGACAGCGCCCCCGCCAGTAAGGTGAACCACGTTCGCATCGGGTTCTTCACCCATGACGGCACGGGGACTGGCGCGGTCTACCTCGACGACCTCGCCATCTCGACCACCCGGCTCGGATGCGGGACCCCGGCCAGCCCCTGATCCGGGCCTTCAGCCCCGGCCCTAGGCTCGGCTGACGCCGATCAGTGCCGGACGCACCGCACGCGCTCTCGCGTCCGAGGCGGGACGCCGCGCCGAGGCGGCGCGCCATTGGACCGCTATTTCCGCTGGATGGGGCTCGGAATCTCTTGGGTGTCGCGAGGCGCTCGATCTACCTTCGATGGGTGAACCAGGGCCTTGCCTTGCTCAAGAGCGTCGCGCTTTGCAGCGTGGTCCTGCTCGTGGCGCCGGCCCTGCGAGCCGAGCAACCCGCGGTGGTCGCGCGCCTCGACTACGAGGCCCCGGCGGGCTGCCCGGAAGCCTCGACCTTCGAGCGGCTGGTGCTGGGGCGCACGCATCGCGTCGCGTTCGCGAAAAGTGGCGAGAACACTCGGTTCGTCGTTCGAGTAAAGCGCACGAACGACGGGTTCAGCGCCACCCTGACTCGTCGTGAGACGAGCGGCGAGGACCTGGCGGCGCGTCAGGTGAGCGGCAGGGACTGCTCGACCGTCGTCGACGCGCTCGCGCTCACGGCCGCGCTCAGCGTCGATCCGGACGCGCTGCTCGCAGGAAGTGAGACGTCCGGAGTGGAACCCGGGCGAAGCGCGCCGAGCAACGCCCCGACGACCAAACCTCCAGCGAAAGAGGGCGCGAAGCCGGGTGAGTCGGGCGAACCGGGTGAACCAGACGAACCAGACGAACCAGACGAACCAGACGAGCCGAACGAGCCGCCAGCCCCAACCGTGCCGCCTCGCTTTGGGATCGGCGCCTTCGGCGGCTATGGCGGCTGGGTGAGCCCAGGTGGAATGCTACTCGCGCGGGTGACGGTCGGCATGACCGCGGACCTGCCCTTACCGGTGGCGCTCGAGCTTTCGGCAACGTTCGCGGCGAGTCGGCCGCTCGGGGCCATCGAGGAGGCGAGCTTCGAGCTGCTCGCGGTCGCTCCCCGGGTCTGCGTCGGGCGCCTGGGGGACCCTCAGGTGCTCTTCGTCCGGCCCTGTCTCAGTTTCGCCATGGGACAGGTCGCCGCCGAAGGGCGCGGCATCTCCCAGCCAGATTCGACCAGGCGATCGATCTTTGCACCAGGAGCGGCGCTGATTCTCGGCGGCCCCATCACGGAGGCCTTCTCCTGGCAGCTCGAGGGTGGGGTGGCCATCCCCTTGGTTTCACGGCGTTTCTTCGTGGGCGCTCCCTCCAACGTCGTGGGGGAAACCCCGAGCGTCGCGCCCGAAGTAGTCGCCGGTGCGAGCTACGCCTTCTAGTCTCACCTACCGGCGACCTTTTTGGGAAAGGACGATCACTTCTCGTCGGGTCGGGAATCTATTGCCTGAGCGGTACGCGGATGGCGCTTTCCGTCACCGAAAACTCGTGGGATGGTTCAGTCATGCTGGCGATGTTGTTTCGCCGCTGGCGAGCGTCTGCGACGGAACGCCGGTTGGAGGAGCTTTTCACGCTCCACCTGGATTTCGTGAGCCGGTCACTGCGGAACCTGGGTGTTCCGGAGCGCGACATCGACGATGCCACGCAGCAAGTGTTCATCGTCTTGTCGCGAAAGCTCGATGCCGTCCGAAGTGGTAGCGAGCGCGCGTTCTTGTTTCGGACTTCCATTCACGTTGCAGCTCATGCGCGCCGCTCGCTCGGGCGCAAGCGTGAGGCGCTGGGAGAGATCCCGGAGATCGTGGATGAACGCGCCGGCGCCGACGACCTCGTCGACGAGCAGCGCGCCCGTGAGTTGTTGGACGCCGTTCTTTCGAAGCTCGCGCCCGACGTGCGAGCCGTCTTCGTGCTCTACGAGATCGAGCACATGACCATGGCCGAGATCGCGTCGACCTTGGAGCTTCCGCCCGGCACCGTAGCGTCGCGCCTGCGACGCGGGCGAGAGCTCTTCCAGTCGGAGGTCGAACGGTTGCAGCTCGCAGCGGCCAGGAGGGCCGGATGACCGAACCTCGTAGGCTCATCGAAGAAGGGGGCGACGTGCTCCAACAACAGCTACTGAACGTGGGCAGCTCGTACCGCGCGTCCGCGCAAACGCGCGCGCGCACTGCCGCGGCGCTCGGGATCGGCGCCGTTTCGGTCTTGGCCACGGGCAAGGCGGCAGCGAGCCCGCTCGCCAAGCTCGCGACCGTCGGCCTCGTCGCGACCGGAGCGTCGTTCCTCGCGTACCAAGCCTTCTCGCCGAGCGAGCCTCCGCAGAGCACGCCGTCGAGCACTCGAGTCGCGATCCCTGCAGCTCCGCACCAGGTCGAGAAACCCGAAGCGGCCAAGCCAGCGCCCCCGGAAGTCGTGGCGGAGCCGGAAGTGACGGAGCCCGCCATGCAGTCCCCCGTGGTGACGAGCGCGCCCCCGCCGGTGCTCCGTTCGAACACGGGCTCGAGCAACGCGCTGAGCGAGGAGCTGGCTCGCCTCGACGGAGCCCGCACGAAGCTCGCCTCGGGTCAGCCGTCGGCGGCGATCGAAGCTCTCGACGCGTACGGGCGTGAGTTCCCGCGCGGCAGCCTGCGTCTCGAAGCCAGCGTGCTGCGCATCGAGGCCCTCGCCAAGGCCGGTCGAACCAGTGAGGCGCGTGATCGCGCCAAGCGTTTCCTCGCCGCGCACCCGAACAGCGTGCTCGGCGCGCGTGTGAAACGCTACGCCGGCGAATGAGACGAGCGCGCGTACTCCGCGCTGTCCGGCTCGCGGCCCTGCTCCTGCCCGCCATAGCGCCCGCCGCGTGCGGTGAGACGCTCGATTCGCTGGGCAACGACGAGGCGGCCGTAGCTCAAGGAGGTGCTGCGGGAGAAGGCACCGAAAACGTGGGCGGCGCACCCGAGGGCGGCGCGGCCGGCATGGGCGGTGAACCACCCGTGCAAGGTGGTGCAGGTGGCGCCGAAGAGGTCGAGCCTCCGCTAGGAGGCATCGGAGTGACGCCGGACGAGATCAGCGCGCGAATCAACGACGTCTATGATCAGTTGTTCCACGGGGACCCGGCGACCGAGTCGGTGATGCGCTGGATCGAGGGCGACACGGAAGCCTACGTCCTCGACATCAACCTGGGGGACATCGGGCTCGACGGCCTCGGGTACGGCATGTACGTGAGCGCGACCCTCGGGCGGCGCGACGACTTCGACGCCCTGCTCGCGTTCGTTCAGAACAAGATGTGGATCCGCTCCGGCGCCTTCGAGGGCTACCTCAGCAAGGAGTGCCAGACGGATCTCACCTGCACTTTCGATGAGGCGTCGCCTGATTCGAGCTCGTTCGTGGCGACGGCGCTCTTGGTCGCGTCGCGGCGCTGGAAGAACGACGGCGGCGAGGTCTACCTCGAGCTGGCACTCGAGCTCCTGGCAGCGATGATCGATCGCGAACCGGACCCGAACGGCGTCGTCACGGACATGTTCGACGCCTCGAGCGACCTGATCGTGTACGCGCCGGTGACGGGCAGCGCCATGATCACGAGCCCGGGCTACGTGATGCCGGCCTTCTACGAGGCGTGGGCCCGCTTCGATCCGGAGCGCCGCGCGCGCTGGACGGCGATCACCGGCGCGAGCCGCGACTACTTGGCCGCCGCCGCCCACCCGCAGACGGGCCTCTACCCCTGGCAGTCGGACTTCTCGGGTGAGCCCTCGGGGACCTTCGGCTTCTTCAATTTCGAGACCTGCCGGGCGTACTTGCACCTGGCGCTCGACTACTCCTGGAACGGCGCCGATCCTCGCGAGCTCGAGGAGGCGGAGCGCGCACTCGCCTTCTTCAACTCCCGAGGCATCGACGGCATTTTCTTGACGCACGACCTCGACGGCACCCCGTCCTCGTCGGATCGATCCACCGCCACGCTGGCGATGATCGCGTCACTCGGCCTGATCGCTCCGCTCGAAGACGCGCGTCCCTTCATGCAGTGGCTCTGGGACACGCCGACGCCGACGGGGAAGTACCGCTACTACGACGGGATGCTCTACCTCCTGAGCTTGCTCGCGCTCGGCGGCGAGCTCGACCCGATCCGCTGAGCCGACACCTATCACCCTTTGGTGTTACGCACCGAGCTGACGCGTCGGCGGCGGTGAAGAACGGGGGGCTCCTCCGCGCAGCCCCGTTCACCAAGGATTTGCAAGCCACCATCTGCGCGGAAGAGCGCCTCCGAAAGGCTGATACGGAGCGCGCGCGCCGCTTCTCCCCGACCCCGCGTGAATAAATCGAGTCACCGCATGGAAACGGTTCCAGCGGGCTTCCCGTTCGGGCCGGAGAGCCAGATCGATGCCCCGAGGAAAGCCCGAAGGGTGCTCGCGCGTTCGAGGAACGGAGTGTCGCAGGTGTCGGACAGCCATGCTCAGCAGAACTTTCTGTTCGTGTTGGGCAATCGCCACGATCGTGAGCCGTCTCGCGCCGGCCAGCGTACTAATGAAGGCTGAGATCAGGGTCTCTTCTGCCATGGATCTTTCCATCGACGGTATCAAGTGGAACGAGCTCAAGGGCGGCGAGTCGGTGCTCCGGGAGATCGAGCAGAGCTACGTCAGCTCCGACAGGACCGAGGCGTTCTGTCACTTGCTCGAGTCACTCCTCGAATCGCCCTCGAACCTGTCGACGAGCGTCGCCGACGCGATGCGGCTGCGACTGGTCGCGCTCTACGCCACGCACCTGCAGCACCCAGAGCGCGCCGTGCCCCACCTCGAGTCGTTGCTCGGGCGCGACAGCGTCGACGAGTCTGCGCTCGACTTCGGGCAAGCGCTCTTGCTGCGCCGCTCCGTGGCGCCGCGCGTCGCCGCGGCGCTCTCCGATGCGTATCAGCGGCTCGGCCAAGCCGAGGAAGCGATCGGTCCGCTCACGCTCGAGCTCTCGCTCGCAGAGCCGACCCGACTGCGTGAGGTCAAGCGACGTTTGGCCATCCTGCGTGAGGAGGTCGGCGACGATCCCGAAGGCGCGTTCGATCTCTACAGCGAGCTCTTCCGCGAGAACCCTTCGGACTCCGAGCTCCGGGCGCGCTTCATCGCGCTCGCACGCTGCCTCGTCGAAGGCGCGGGTCAAGCGGACGACGCAGAGCGGGGCTCGCGCCCGCGAGCGATCCTCTTCCTTCTGGCAGAGGTGGCGAGCCGCGTCGAAGAAGACGGCGCCCTGAACGAGGCGGCCACCGACGTGCTGGGGTTCGGGCTCGAAATCGCGGCGCAGCACGCGCCCGACGCGCTCGCGCTCTGGCTCGCCGGCGCCGAGCGCGTGCTCCGGCACTCCTCCGCGGAGCGCCGGGTCGAGATCTTCGAGCGTGCCCTGCACGGGGTCGAGCCCTCCGAATCATCGCTGCCGCTGCTCCTCACGGCTGCCAAGGTGCTTGCGGACGCGGGCGCGAACGATCGCGCGCTCGCGGCGTGCCTCGGGGCGCTCGACGTTCGTCCCGACGACATGGACCTCTTGCTCGAAGCCGACCGCCTGTTCGCGCGAACGGGGGCCACGGCGAGCGAGCGGATCGCTCGGCTCCGCGCCGCGCTGAGCGCTACCACGAGCAGCGCGCACCGCGCCCGGCTCCTCGTCGCCGTCGGCCTGCTCGAGCGCGACGAGCTCGACGACGTGCGTCGAGCAGCGTCGACCTTCCGAGCGGCGCTGAACGAGCACCCCGCAGCCGTCGACGCCCACGTCGCGTTGCTCGAGACGTACGCCGAGCGCGACGACCGAGCCGCCCTCTCGGACGCGGTGGGGAACCTGCTCCAGAGCGTCGAAGGCGGCCACCCCGAGGAGGTCCTCGCCGAAACGACGCGCCGCCTCACCGAACGAGGCGCGTCTCGAGCCGCGCTCGGACTCGCGCGCCACTTGCTCGACGAGCACGGGCTGAACGGAGCCGTGCTGGAGGCGATCGAGAGCGTCGCGGAGCGCGAGAACGACGTCGAGCTCGGGCGAGCGGTCCTCGAGCGCCGCGTCAGCAGCCTTCCACCAGGTGAGGCGCGCGCCGTGGCCTACGACCGGCTGGGCGAGTTCTTGTCGGAACGCCTGCGGGACCCCGTCTCTGCCGCGAGCGCCTGGAAGGCCGGCGCGCGTGAGGCGGAGTCCCTCGACGACTGGGGCGCGCTCTCACGGAGGCTCTACGAGCGCGCTCTCGACAGCTCTCAGGACGACCTCGAGGCGGCCGAGAAGCTCGTCCACAGCTACGCCGAGACCCAGGACTGGGCCGAGGTGCCCACGGCTTTCGGCGTCCTCCTGCGAGCCGCGCAGACGCAAGAGGATCTGTCCCGCTCGGTGAAGCTCCTGCTCGATCTCGCGGAGCGCGCGACCCAGAGCCGCGCGGGGCGTGAGTTCGCGGCCCTCGCCGACGAAGCGCTCTGGCGCTGGACCACCCCGGGGACCCCCGAGATCCGAGCGCTGAAGCTCGCCAAAGCTCGCGTGCTCGCGAGCGATCCGACCTACTCGGGCGAGGCGGCGGAGGTGTACCGAGCGCTCATCGAGGCCGACTGTTTGCCCGAGGACGTGGCCGAGTTCCGCGGCTTCGTCGAGCGCCAACCCGGCACCGAGTTCCGCGCGACCGAGCTCGGCTGGCTCTTCGAGTGGAAGGCTCTACGCGACGAGCGGCCGGCGCTCGCCCTGCTCGAGTGGGCTTCCCTGCAGGAGCGCGAGTTCGGTGATCCGGAGGCCGCGCAGAACGTCTACGAGCGCGTGCTCGCGCTCGAACCCGATCATCCGGCCGCCCTCGAGCACGTGCTGCGCTTGCGGCGCGCCAACGACGACGCGGAAGGCGTCGAGGCGTGCCTGGCGGCGCTCGCGAAGGGCGCGAGCGGAAACGCCTGGCTCGAGATCGAGCTCGAACGCGCCGGCCTCCTCGTGGAGAGGCTCGGCCGCGCCGACGAGGGCCTGGGTGTGCTGGTCAAGATCCTGGAGGCGTTCCCCGAGCACCCGCAGGCGCGCGAACGCTTCCGCGCCTTCTATCGCCTCGATCAGGCCGACGTGTCGGCGGACTCGGCGGATCTGCTCCTCAGCCAGGCGCTCGCCGTGGGTGACCTCGACCTGGCGGTCGACGCCTACCGAATCGCGGTCGGGGCAGGGCTCGATCGCATCCTGCTCGATGAGCTCGGCGCGCGCCTTTTGTCGTTCCTCGACGCGCGCTCCACCGACGCGGATCGCGCGACCGCGGGCTTCTTGGCAGTGCTCGGCGCCGCGCCCGGGACGCGCTGGGCGCTCGATCGAGTCAAGCTCGCGCTGAACGCGGTGGGCCGCTTCGAAGAGCTCTTCCCGCTCTACGATCGCGCCATCCTGGCCACCGAGGACGAGAACGAGCGAGCGGAGCTCCTGAACGAGGCCGCCGTCGCGGCGCGCGACCTCACCGGCGACGCGGCGCGCGCCATCGCCTACCTCGTCCAGCTCTACGAGCTCCGTCCCGACGACGCGCGGGTCGACTCGCTCCTGGAGCGCCTCTACGAGCGCCAAGGTCACACGACGGAGTTGATCGAGCTCTTGCTCCGCCGCGCGGAGCGCCGAGCGCTCGAGGAGCAGCTCCCCCTCCGGGAGCGCATCGCCGGGCTCATGCTCGACAACGGGGACCTGGAGCGCGCGCTCGGTCAGATCGACACGCTGCTCGGCAACGATCGCGGAGAAGCCGCCGAGTCGCTGCTCGCACGCCTGTTCCAGCTGCCGGAGGCCCGCCGGGACGGCGATGGGAGCGCGACGCTCGCGGAGGCCGCGTCGGCTCGACTTTGCGACCTCTACCGTCAAGCCGAACGCACGTCGGACGTGCGGCGCGTGCGGACCGAAGAGCTCACCTTCGTACAGGAGAGCGGGCGCCGCCTGCTGCTCTTGAAGGAGCTCGCCGATCTGCATCAACTCCTCCCCGACCAGCCCGAGGCCGCGTTCGAGATCGTGAGCGAGCTCGTGGTCGTGGAGCCCGAAGACGAAGACTCACGCCAATTCCTCGCTGCGCTCGCGAAGTCGCTCGGCCGCGCAGAAGCTCGCGTCGAGGTCCTGATCGCCGCGGCCGCTCGCGCGCCGTCGCCGGCGGTCGCGGTCACGCTGCTGTGCGAAGCAGCGATGGTGTGCGACGCCACGCTCGGAAAGCCCGAACGCGCCGCGGAACTCTACGACCTCGCGCTCGCGAAGGTCGACGCGGAGAGCGACGCGCTCGAGCAGATCTTGCGCGCAGAAGATCCGCTCTGGGCGCGGCTCGCTCGTCCCGACCGCCGCGCCAGCGGTCTCGAACGACTCGCCTCCTTGCTCGACGACGCGGGCGAGCGGCGGCCGGTGTTGGCCGAAGCCGCGCGTGTCGCCGCCGAGGATCTCGGCGATCTCGCTCGCGCCGCGAACTCCTGGCAGACCGTGGTGGACGCCGACGCGAGCGATCGCGAAGCGCTCGACGGGCTCGTCGCTTGCCTCGGCGCGATCGATCGCCCGGAGGCGCTCGCGCGGGCGCTCGAGCTCCGTATCGCGCTCGCGAGCGAGACCAGCGCGCGCCGCTCCGACGAAAAGGCGCTCGCCCGTGTACTCGCCGGCCCGCTCGGGCGCGCACAGCAAGCGGTCGAGCTCTGGCAGAAGCTCAACCGAGAAGATCCGAAGGACGAAGAGGCTCTCGACGCGCAGAGCGAGCTCTTGGAGGCGATGTCGCGCTTCGACGAGCTCGTCGAGCTCCTCGAAGGAGCGTCGCGGGTGATCGATGAGCCGGAGCGCCTGTTCCGGAAGCTCGCGGCAATCCACCGGAAGCACACGGGTAACCTGAGAGCCGCCGTGGACGCGCTGCTCGGCGCGTCGGATCTGGCCGGCGCCGCGGAGCTCGCCGCGACCCGTGAGCTCGACGATCCCGCGCTCCTGTTTCGACTCACCTCGGCGCTGATCGCGGAGGGGCGGGGCAGTGAAGCCGTGCGGCTGCTCGAGATCAACGTTCGAGCGTACGGCGAGCGCCGCCCGCGCGAGCGGGGTCCGGCCCACTACGAGCTCGCTCGCGCGCTGCTCTCCATCGGCAAGGAAAGCGAAGCGCTCGCGGAGCTCAAGGTCGCCGCTGCGATCGATCCGGGTAACGCGACGATCCTGGGAGCGTTCGGAGAGCTTTCGCTCGAGCAACGCGATCTCGAGGGCGCGGAGCGGAGCTATCGAGCGCTGCTCTTGCTCTCCCTGCATTCGAGCGACCCGACCCCGGCCGGACCGTTTCGCTCGGAGATCTACCTGCGCCTCGCCAGCCTCGCCGAGCTGAGGGAAGAGCAGGACCGCGCGCAGGAGCTCGTCGCCTCTGCTTTCGAGAGCGCAGAAACGAGCCCGGAAGAAGCGCGAGCTCTCCTGACGACGCTGACCAAGCTCGGCCGAGACGAGCTCTTGCTGCGCGCGCTCCCGCTCGCCCCCCACGACGACTCGGACCCCGTGTCCTCGTGTCAGGCGCTCGCCGAGCTCTTGCGGCAGCGCCTTTCGTGCGGAGCTCCGAGCGACGCCCTGCGCGAGTTCCTCGTCGCTCGCCTGGAGACGCTCACCACGGAGCTCCTCAAGGCCAAGCACAAGAAGCTCGGCTTCGAGGCGTTCCGCCCGCTGCTCGAGATGCAGCGCAAGCTCGGCCAGCGCGAGCAGCTCGGGGCGCTGCTCCGGGCTCTCTCCTCACGCTACGCGAAGACGTCGGTCGCGCCCGAGCTCGAGCTCGAGGCGGCGGAGCTCATGCTCGACGAACCCGAACGCCGCGCGGAGGCCATCGACTCGCTCCTCGCCGCGTGGAGACGCGCGCCCGAAGACGCGCGCGTCGTCGCGCCCCTCCTGCGAGCGCTCGAAGAGGACGATCGCAAGGACGAGCTCGTCGAAATCCTCGAGAGCCAGGTCGCGCTCGCCGAAGGCGCAGGGGATCAAGCCGCGGCGCAACGCGGCAGGCTCGAGCTCGGGCGCGTCTTCGAGCGTTCGAGCGACACGGAGCGTGCGCTCGCGAGCTACGAGGCCGCCGGCAAGCTCGCCGGGCCCGAGAGGCTCGGCGCCCTGCGCGCCGTGGCCCGACTCGCCGAGGGCGACGGCGCGAAGAGCCTGCGCCTGGTAACGGCTCTCGAGGGAGTGCTCGAGCTCGAGCATGGGAGCGAAGCCGCGGACACCGCCGTTCGGCTTCACGGTTTGTACGTCGCGCTCGAGAACATCGAAGCCGCGGAGCGCGTGCTCGTGGCCGGTCTCGTCGCCGATCCGGGGCGGCTCGAGCTCTCCGAGGCGCTCGTGCGCATCAACTTGGAGCGCGGCAACCACGAGCGCGCCCTCGAGCTCCTGGAGCGCGCGCTCTCACTCCGGCCCGACGATCGGGCCCTGTTGCTCCGGTACGTCGCGGAGTGTTCGAAGGGCGGAGCCCCGGAGCGCGCGATCGCGGCGCTCGAGCGCGCCCTCGAGAGCGCTCCCGCCGACGTCGAGCTCGAGCGAGCCCTGGTGAGCGCGCTCGACGCGGCGTCGAGCTCCGAGCGGGCGCTCGAGCTCAGGGAGAGCCTGCACCAGAAGGGCGCTCTCGGTCACGAGGAGCTCATCGCCGCGATCGCCGCGAGTGGGCTCGCTGCCTCGACGCGCCGCTGGGCGTTCCGTGAGATCGAGCTCCTCAACAAGCACCGCGGCTCGGAGCGCGCGCGGCAGCGCCTCGCGGATTGGCTCGCGAGCCACCCCGACGACGCCGAAGCGTGGCGCGAGCTCGCGCGCTCGGCCAAGGCCTCGCGCCAGTGGCACGAAGCGATCGCTGCCTTCGAGCGTCTGCTCGGGCTCGAGCGAGAGGCCGGCCCCGGGTCGCTCGCGCTGGCGCTCGAGCTCTCGGACGTGTGCGAGCGAGCAGGAGAGCCGGAGCGCGCGCTGCCGGAGCTCGAGCGGTTGCTCCCGGCGAACCACGCGCACCCCGAGCTCCGGCGCCGCCTCGAGCGCCTGTACGTGGCGAGCAACCAGCACGAGCGTCTGGCGCGGCTGTTGCTCACCGAGCTCGACGCGGCCACCGCACCGGCGAAGCGCCTGGAAACGTTGCTCCGCGCCGGCGAGCTGTTCCTCGAGGCGCGCGTCCCCGACGCCGCCCGCGAGACGCTCGAGCAGGCGCTCTCACTCGCTCCCGGCAAGCTCCAGATCCAGCTCCTGCTCGCCCGCGCCGAGAACGCGTCCGGCGCGAGCGATGAGGCCATCGCTCGGCTCGAGGCCTTGGCCCTCACGCCGAAGGGCCTCAAGGCACCGGAGGTCGCCGCTATTTTCGAGGAGCTCGCCAAGCTGCGCCTCGAGCGCGACGACCTGATCGAGGCGTTCGACGCGCTGGTCCAAGCACACCGGCTGAACCGGGCGAGCCTGCGCGTCGCCTGGCTGCTCGGCGTCACGGCGATGGACCTGGACGATCACCGGACGGCAGCGAGCGCGCTCCGCCTGGTGACCGCCGCGCCCAAGGCCTCCGTGGAGCTTACCGCGGCCGAGCGGGCGGTCGCCTACCGCGAGCTCGGGCTGATCGAACTTTCGCGCGGCGCCGCGGCCAGCGCGCAGAAGCTCTTGAAAAAGGCACTACAAGAAGATCCGGCGAACGCCGAGGTGCTCGCGCTCGAGGCGAGCCTGCACCGGACCTGAGGTCAGCATGTCATCTCCGATCGACGATTCATTTCCGACACCGAGCGCCGAAGACTCCGATGACGTCGAGCTCGCGCTCGAAACAGCGGGCGCGTTGTGGAACAAGGGCGATCGCTCGGAGGCCCTACGCTGGGTCCGACGCGCAGCGGAGGCGGCCGAACAGGCGGGCAACGACCACCGCGCGCTCGAGCTCGCGCGCCGGGCGGCGGAGCTCGACGTCGCGCCGCAACCCGAGCCGGTGATCGTGGAGGAGCCGGCGCCCGAGGCGGAGCCGGAGCCGCCTCCTTCTTTCGCCGCGCCGCCACCGTCCGTAGCCGCGCCGCCACCATCCGTGGCCGCACCGGCGCCATCCGTGGCCGCACCGCCACCGAAACCCACCCTGCCTGTGACTGCTTCGACCGTGCCCGAGGTTCGCGTCTCTCAGCCTCCTGCGAAACCGGTGCAGCGAAACTCCGTCGTACCGGAGCCTGCGCCCCGACAAGAATCGCCGGGCCGACGCGAGCCCGTCCGCGTCTACGTGAAGACCTCCGCGCGAGATCAATCACTCTTGATCGTGCGGCCCCTCGAGCACGGCCGGCGCGCGCCGTTCGGCACGAGAGAAGCCACGCTCGTCTTCGACGAGCCGAGCTGACCGGAGCTCAACGCGCCAGGAGCGAATTAGCAGCGCAGCCTCTGTTTCGAGCCGACGCAGGCCGGGCGGCGTCAGACCGACGCGGGCTCGGCGGCAGAAAGGCTGCGCCCCGCGCAGCGCTAGCGCGAGCACGGACGCACCTTCGATGCCGTCGAGAACGCAAGAGGTGACGCCGAACGGACCAGGAGGCTTGAAACAGAGGCTCAGGGTAAGAGCTTCTGGTCTCGCAGGACGGCTTCGGTGAGACGGCGCCGCGCCGGCAAGATCTCCACGTCTTTCTCGTGGCTGTCGATCAAAGTTGCGAAGAAGACTCGCCGCTCCCCGAGCTCCACCCAGCCGACGAACCAGAGCGCTTCGTGCGGTTCGTCAGGAGGCAGCGCGGAGCCCGTCTTGCCGCGGAGGACGTGGCTCGGCCCGACATCGAGCGTGATGATGTCGCGCACGATGTCGGCCGTCCGCTCAGAAATCGGGAGCTGGTTACCGTCGAAGCGACGCAAGAAGTCGAGCTGCTGGAGCGGGGTGATGCGTAGCCCTCCGCTCAGCCAGAAGCGATCGATGCCACCGGAGATGTCGCCGTTCCCGAAGCCGAGACGCTTCACCCAGTCCGCCATCCGCCCTTGCCCGACCTTGCGAGCGATGGCTTTGAAGCAGGGCACGCACGACACCTGAATCGCGGTACGAAGCGTGTGGTCCTGATTCCAGGCGTCGACGGAGTACTGCTGCTTGTCCCAGGGCAGCAGCGTCTCCGAATCGTCGACCACGCCCGTCTCGAGCGCGATCATGCTGTTCGGGATCTTGAACGTCGAGGCCGGGATGTACCCCTTCGAGCAACGCTCGAGATCGCTGCAGCTCGTCACGCCGTCGGCGCTGTCGAAAATCGCGATCGTGCCCGTGACGCGCTCGGCCTCGAAGAAGCGCCGGAGCTCGGGGAGTTCGCGTGGTCCGGCGACGGCCGCGGCCACACCCGTCTTCGGAGCGGGGGTGGCGGGTGCGGAGGGCGTCACCGCCGGTGCTTGCTCGGGCGACTTGGCGCACGAAAGGGCGAGGAGCAAAAGCGGTACCCAGGGGGCTCGCGTCATCGCGGGTCCAATACCCTGATCCGCGCGAGGCGGCGAGCTTCAGGACACGAGCTTCAGCCGGCGTCGCCCGTCGTAATTCCGGAGCACCACCTCGAGCGGCCCGTCGGGGAGCGAGAGGTTCTGGTTCTTGGCGTAGACCGGGTGACGACCGTGCCGCTTGAACCACTCGGCCACCGTCGCCGTCATCTTCATCTTTTCGATGATCTGCCGCCAGCCGATGCCGGTGTTGTAGGCGCAGAAGGAGATCTCACCCTCCTGCGTGCCGTACGGGATGATGCACATCTCCGTCCGCCGGAAGTCGTAGTTGAAGAGATCTTGAAACCACATGCCGGCCACGAAGAGGAACCGCCACTCGAACTCGGCGGCGTCGCCTTCGCTGGCTCCGACTCGATCGCCCTTGGCGCCGATCTGGCTCAAGAACTGCCTCACGAGCTCCTGGAAGCCGTACCCCTCCGGCGCCTTCTCGGGACGGAAGTTCCGCATCAGGCTGAGCCCGATGGCGGCGATGGTCTGAGCCTTACCGTGCCCGGCGTCCGCCACCGCCTGCACGTCCTTCATGATCTGCTCGAGGTCCAGGAACTCCGCGACCGGGACCATCGCCTTGGTGCGCTTGTTCACGAGCAGCACCGTGCCGATGCCGCAGTTCGGGTGACAGCCGCATTTCAGCGCGCCGAAATCGGCGTCCTTACCGAGGAGTAAATCGACCGCGTCGCTGAACGGGTTCATGGACGAGAGCGGGAACCAGTCGCGGAGCGGCTCCGTCGCCCCGAGCTGCCCCTTCACGTCATGGGCCAGGTGGCTCAGCGTGTAGCGCTGGCGCTCGCGATCGGCGGTGGAGATGTCCTCGTCCCGTCCCGTGAAGCTGACCGGCTGGAAAGAGACGACCGTGATCTTGTCCGCGTTGTCGATCGCGAACTGGATGATGGGGCCGACCTGATCGTTGTTCACCCCGTTCACGACCGTCACCACCAGGACCACGTCGATGCCCGCGGCCGCGAGGTTCTGGATGGCGCGGAGCTTCACGTCGAAGAGGTTCCCGACCTTGCGGTGGCTGTTCGCTTCGTTCGTGACGCCGTCGAACTGAAGGTAACAAAGCCTGAGGCCCGCGCGCTTCGCTGCATGGCAAAACTCGGGCTCCTGCGCGAAGCGGATCCCGTTCGAAGCGCATTGCACGCAAAAGTAGCCGACCTCGCGCGCGTAGCGGATCGACTCGAGGAAATGCGGGCTCAGCGTGGGCTCCCCGCCGGAGAACTGGACGCTGAGCTGCCGGCGCGGCTTGATCTCGAGCGCGTCGTCCAGGACCTTCTTGATGTCGTGCCACTCGAGCTCGTGGACGTAGCCGACCTGATTGGCGTCCATGAAGCACGGGTCGCACATCATGTTGCAGCGGTTGGTGAGATCGACCGTCAACACCGAGCCGCGGCCATACTTGATGGCGGAGGGCCCGTGGTTGCGCAGGGACGGCTTCGGCGACTCGTAGTCGCGACCGGGGAAGAGCCGCTCGATGCGCGCCAAGAAGGCCGGATCCATCGCCATCACGTCTTCGAAGCGGCCGTGGCGCGGGCACTCCTTGACCATCAGGATCTTGCCGTCGCGCTCGATGATCTGCGCGGAAATCTCCCCCGGCTTGCCCTGAACGAGCTCCTCGATCGAAACATCGCCGGAAAGCACGGCGGCTCGCACCTCCTTGACGCAGTCGGGACACAACGAGTCCGTGCGGCGCGGCCACCCGAGCTTCGGAAAAGTGCGCTCCTTCTTGCGCAGGAGCGGCGCCGGCGCCCACTTGGGCGTGAACGCGGCGCCGGGAAGGCGCTCCGAGTAAGCTTGGTACACCGGCCAGATGGCGTTGGCCGCGGCTCCGAGCAGCTTTTCGGTTCCTACGGTCAGTCGGCGCAGCGCTTTCTGCATGTTTTCGGCTGCAGCATACACCGTCCGCGCGCGTTCGCTAGAGCCCTTTGCCGCCCGGCCGGCCGCGCCGGAGCACTGCTGGAAGTTCCACCGTGCGACGAGGTCGCGCGCGGTGCGAAGCGCGGCTTGATTG
>JAEZYO010001047.1 GCA_023419055.1 Pseudomonadota bacterium
CCGCGTGCGCGTGCTCGTCGTGACGGCGGGCAACACGTACCTCGAGGCCGCGCTGCTGCTCGACGAGTACCTGGACGTGAACCTGATCGCTCCAGCGGCGTACCCGCCGCGTGAAGCGTACGACGTCACCATCTTCGACGGCGTCGCTCCCGCCCCCGCGAAGCACACGGGTTCGCTCCTCTACCTCGATCCGCCGGTCGCGGGTTCACCCGTCAAGATCGACGGCGATCTCGAGGATTTCGGCTTCGACACCTGGGACAAGAAGCACCCGATCCTGCGCTTCTCGGCCATGGGCGACATCCAGGTCTCGGCGGGCCACGCGTTCAAGGTGGAGCCGCCCGATCAGGTGATCGGCGCGAGTGACGAGGGGCCCATCCTGGTCGGTGGCACGCGCGCGGGGACGCGCTTCATCGCGCTCGGGTTCGATCCGCGCCGCAGCGATTTCGTATTGCGCGTCGCGTGGCCGCTCTTCGTGCTCGGCAGCATTCAGTACTTCGTCGAAGAGGACACGAGCTACCTCTCCTCGTACACGACCGGCGAGGTGTGGCGCATCCCGGCGCCTGCCGCGACCGAGTCGGCGAAGCTCGTCGATCCTTCGGGCGGTGAGCACGTGGTGCCGGTGAAGGAAGGGCGCGCGGCGCACTTCGGCTCCGAAGCGGGGATCTACAAGCTCCTCGCCGGCACCGGGTCGACCGAGGGCGCGCTCGAGTTCGCCGCGAACTTGTCCGACCTCGAGGAGAGCAAGATCACGCCGCAGAGCTCGCTCCAGATCGCGGGCGTGAAGGCCTCCGCGCCGAGCGGGTTCGCCTCGGGGCCGCGCCGGGAGTACTGGATCCTGCTGCTCCTTGCGGCGATTGGTCTCAGCGTAATCGAGTGGTTCCTCTATCACCGTCGGGTGACCGTATGAGCACGCGCGTGCGAAAGATCCTGTGGGGCGCGTTCATCGTCGGCACCGGCCTCATCCTGTACGCGCTCTTCCAGCGCTACGCGCTCGGCGCCAGCGCCGCGGATCTCGAGTGGACTCGCGACGGCATCATCTACCGGCTGCTCGCTCCGACGTGGTTCGGCGTGCTCCTGGTCACGCCGCTGCTCCTGTTCGGGCTCGGGCGCTCGCTCGCCGACTTGCCCTGGCAGCAGCGCGTCCTGTCGCTCCTGTTCAGGCTCGGCTTCCTCGCGCTCCTCTCGCTCGGCCTCGCGCGCCTGGTGCGCTCCGAGGAGACGCGCCGCATCGCGACCGTGGTGCTCGCGGACGTGAGCGACTCGGTGACCGACGAGGCGCTCGAAGACGCGCGCCGGCAGGTGGAGCGTGTGTACCGCGCGAAGGGCGAGGACGATCAGGTCAAGCTCGTCACCTTTGCCAAGCGGCCGCGCCTGGTCTCGATCGAGAAGAACGGCGACCTCTCCATCCCGAGCGTCGCCGAGCTCCGGCACGCCCCGGTGGGACAGGCGAACGGACCCGGCGCGGGGAGCGATCTCGCCGCGGCGCTGCAGCTCGCGTACGGCGTCTTCCCGCCGGGTTACCTGAAGCGAGCGCTCATCATGAGCGACGGCGTCGAGACCGAGGGTGACGTGCTCGCCGAAGCGGGACGCGCGCGCGGCTTCGGGGTGAAGCTCTACGCCGTGCCCTACCGCCGCCCGGCTCCGGCCGAAGTCGCGGTCGCTGGCCTGCGCTTGCCCGCGAAGGTGGACGTCGGGCAAACCTTCGCCGTCACCGCGGACGTGCACGCGAGCCGCGCCGCCAAGGTGCGGACGCGCCTCTATCAAGGCGAGGCTTTGAACGGCCTCGACGGCGTGCGCGAGATCGAGCTCGAGCCGGGCAAGAACGAGATCGAGTTCAAGAGCGTGGTGCGCGTGGGTGGCGAGGTCACCTACCAGCTCGCGCTCGAGCCGCTCGGCCCGGACAAGTTCAAGGACAACAACGGCTACAGCGCGACGCTCGACGTGCCGGGTCGCCCGGCGGTGCTCTACGTGGAGGGCCAGCCCCAACGCGCGACCTACCTCGCGGGCGCGCTCGGCGCGCAGCAGTTCGACGTCGACGTGCGGACCGCCGCGGCGTTCCCCGCCTCGCTCAAGGAGCTCGAGCGCTACGACTTCGTGGTCGTCTCGGACATCCCGCGTGAGGCGCTGAACCCCGCCGGGCAGGAGCTCATCGAGCGCTACGTGCGCGACCTCGGCGGCGGCTTCCTGTTCGCGGGCGGCGAGGCCGGCTACGGCCTCGGCGGCTGGGCGCACACGACGATCGAGCGCCTCTTGCCGGTGCGCATGGACGCCGAGCGCAGGAAAGAGATGCCCGACGTCGCCATGGTGCTCGTCATCGACCGCTCGGGCTCGATGACCGGCTTGCCCATGGAGATGGCGAAGGCGGCGTGCATCGCGACGCTCGGTACCCTGCAGGGTGACGACTTGATCGAGGTGGTCGCGTTCGACTCCTCGCCCACGCGCTACGTGAAGCTCCAGCCTTCGCGCTACAGGAGCCGCATCCAGAACGACGTCGCGCGCATCCAGCCGGGCGGCGGCACCACGATCTTCTCCGCGCTCGACATGGCGTACCAGGATCTCTCGGTGGTCCAGGCGCGCAAGAAGCACGTCGTGCTCCTCACGGACGGCCAGGATCCCACGCCCGGCCTGCGCGACCTCGTGCAGGCCATGCTCGGCGAGGCCATCACCGTCACCACGGTCGGGCTCGGCGAAGGCGTGAACCACGAGCTCTTGCGCAGCCTCTCGGACGCGGGCGGCGGGCGTTACCACCACGTGCCCGATCCGAACAACCTGCCCCGCATCTTCACGCGCGAGACCGAGATCATCGCGCAGCAGGCGGCGGTCGACGAGTGGTTCCCGGTCGAGCAGGTCGGCTCGGCGGACTTCCTCAAGGGCATCGCGGTCGGCGCGGCGCCGCTCCTCCACGGCTACGTCGCGACGCAGCTCAAGCCCGCTCCGGCGCAGCTCATCCTGCAGAGTGACCGCGGCGATCCCATCCTCGCGCGCTGGCGCTCCGGCCTCGGCTGGGCGCTCGCCTGGACCAGCGACGTGAAGAATCACTGGTCCGTCGACTGGCTGCGCTGGTCCGGCTTCCCCAAGTTCTGGGGGCAGCTCGTGCGCGAGCACATGCGCGTCAAGCGCCGCCGTGAGCTCGACATGCGCACGGAGGTCATCGGCTCGCACGTGAAGGCGACCGTCGACGCCTTCACCGCCGACGAGCGCTTCGACAACGGCCTCGAGTCGAAGCTCATCGTGGCGAGCGCCGGCGAGAAGGGCGAACGGCGCGAGGTCCCGATGAAGCAGATCGCTCCGGGTCGCTACGAAGCCGACTTCGACCTCGACAAGTTCGGCGCCTTCACCCTCCGCGCCGAGCACGCGCGCCGCGACGAGAACGGCGCGCTCAAGCCCTTCGCCTCGAGCTTCGGCCACGTCTCGAACCCGTACCCGCGCGAATACGCGAGCTTCGAGCCCGACGTCGATCGCCTGCGCCGCGCGGCGCTCGCCGGCGGCGGCATGCTCGATCCCGACCCGAAGGTGCTGTTCGATCCGGGCTCGGAGAAAATCGTGCGCTACGCGGACCTCTGGTCCCGCTTCGTGCTCGCCTCACTCGTCTTCTTCCTGCTCGACCTCCTGGTGCGCCGGATCCGGATCTTCGATCGCAAGCTCGTGGCTCCCCGCGCGCGCTCTTCGGTTCGCCCGCCGCCCATGACGCGGGCCTGAACGCCGTGCCGCGTGTCCCGGAGCGCCTCGTGTGGGCGGTCGAAGCCCTCGCGCCTCGCCCCGGCGATCGCGTGCTCGAAATCGGCTGCGGTAACGGCGTCGCCGCGGAGCTCGCGCTCTCGAAGCACCCGACGGTCGAGCTGACCGCTATCGATCGCTCCGCCACGGCGGTGGCGGCTTCGAAGAAGAGGCTCGCGCCGTTCATCCAAGAGGGGCGCGCCGAAGTGCTTCACGCGGAGGTCGCGAAGTTCTCGTCACGAGCCAAGTTTCATCGCGCCTTGGCGATCAACGTGAACTCGTTCTGGCTGGACGCGGCGGACGATCTCGAAGCGCTCTCACGGCTGCTCGCGCCGGGTGGCACGCTGCTGCTCGTGTTCGAGCCTCCTTCGGCGAGCAAGATCCCGGGGATCGCCGAGGCGTGCAGCGAGCAGCTGCGTGAACACGGGTTCGCGCGAGTCACGACGAGCCGACACGAGGCGATGGTGGCGGTGCGAGCGATCCGGCGACGTTGAACCTCCCCGTTTCTCTGCCGAGAGCGTCCGACGAAGCGCCTCGCTTGCGCGTAGCGAATGATCGTGATTGGGGTGGGGCGAGGAGAGGGAAGATGGATGACCTGAGCATCAAGATACTGACGCCGCTCGTAGCTGCCCTCATCGCGGCCGCGGGAGCGTGGCTCGTCGAGCGCACCCGACGTCAGAACGCGCTCGACTTGGCGGTCGCCGGTCATCGCCTGAGCGATGCGCAGAAAATCGTGGAGGCCAATCAGCGCGTCGAAGTTGCCCGTCAGGAGCACCTCCGCGCTCTCGTGAAGCTCGAGAACCAGCACGTCCTCGACCTGCAGAAGAAGGAGCGCGAGATCCTTCAGCAGCTCGCCGCGGGCTACGCCAAGGACTTGAGAGACAAACGCGCGGACGTGTATCAAAAGCTTTGGGTGCTACTCGAGCCGTTCGCCCTTTTTCATCCGAAGGACGACGTCACCTACGCCATAGTGGCCGAGCTCGGGGTCGAGCTGCGAAAATGGTACTTCTCGATCGGCGGACTGCTGTTGTCGACCGACGCGCGCAAAGCGTACTTCGAGCTGCAAGACGCGGTGGTCGAAGTGCTGCGCGACGCAGAGAAGGACGGTAGGGGAGCCACAATCACCCTGCGCGGCAAACAGCAGACGTGGACACTCGGCGAATTCACGAAGCTCGAGGACCGCAAGGACTGGACGCCCGAAGAAAGGGCGACGCGCGACTACGTGCAGGTGAGGAAGAGGACGAGCACGCTGCGGTCGACTCTGTGTGACGATCTCGGCAGCCGCGCGCAGCCCTTGATCTCGGAGCGACCAGCGAACCCCGCCGCCAAGGACGACTCCGCTGCGCCCCGAAGCGAGCCGCTCGGGGCTGAGTCCGGAGTGAGGGCAGCGTCCTAGTCCGCCAACTCTTTCACTGCGGCGCGCGGGAGCGCCGGGTGAGCTCGAGAGCGAGCTCGCGGAGGAGCTCGTCGGACTCGAGCATGATGCCGGCCACCGTGACTCTGCCGGACTCGGTCGCGAGGTAGAGCAAGCGCTGACCTTGAATCGTGACGAGCTCGACTCCCTGGATCGAGGAGTAGGGCACGACGCGTACCTGCTTCGACCAGCGTGATGGGACGGACAACGCCTGCTCGTCGAGGACCAGGTGCGTCTCGCGCAACGCTCGAGAGGCAAGCGCCCCGAGCGCGGCCAGTACGAAGCAAGCCGAGAGCGCGGCGAAGACCCAATAGAAGACGGTGGCGCCGTCGACGTCGAGCTCGATCACTCGGTTGATGACGAGCCCTCGTTGATTGTCGAGCCCTCGATAGACGAAGAAGGCGAGGCAGGCTCCGAAGAACGAGATGCCGAGCAGCATCGGCAGCGCTCGGGGCGTGTAGCGGTAGCGCACCACTCCGCTCGGATTCGGACTTTCGTTGGACAAGGTGGTGGAAGCTCCCGTGGACCCGGAGCGATCTCGCACGCGATCGCTCCGGGTTTAGTCAATCTACTTCAATCCTCCGGCGTGGTCTCCGGATCGTCGCTCGCCGTGTCCTCTTGCCGCGAGCGCGGGAAGAAGCTCCAGACACGGCGGCGATCTTGCGGGAACAGGACGCCGAGCGCTGCGCGGTTCCTGTGCAGCTGACGCACGAGGTTCGTGCGCGCGAG
>JAEZYO010001058.1 GCA_023419055.1 Pseudomonadota bacterium
CTCTACGACGACGAGACCTCCGCTCGCTGCACCTGGCACGTGCCGGCGGCTCACTACCTCGAGAGCTGGGGCGACACGCGCGCCTGGGACGGCACCATCAGCGTCATTCAGCCGCTGATCGCTCCCCTCCACGGCGGCATCTCGACCATCGAGCTCGTCGCGCTGCTGGTGGGCGAGACGGCGAAGCCGCTCGAGCTCGTGCAGCGCACCCTCCAGCTGAGCGGGGAGAAGGCTTTCCGCAAGGTGGTGCACGACGGGCTCGTCGCCGGCAGCGCGTACCCGCGGGTCTCGCCGAAGCTCTCACCCCTCGCGGTGAAGTTCGACGAGCGAGAGCTCGGCGGCCTCGGCGTCGGGAACGGCCAGCTCGAGGTCGTGTTCGCGGCGTGCCCCAAGGTCTACGACGGCCGCTTCAACAACAACGGCTGGCTGCAAGAGCTGCCCGCCCCGATGACCCTGCTCACCTGGGACAACGCGGTGATCGTGAGCCCGGCGACGGGTCGCGAGCTCGGCGTGAAGGACGGCAGCCCGGTGACGCTCACCGTCGGCGGGAAGAGCGTCACGCTGCCGGTGCTCTTCGTCCCCGGCCACGCCGCGGGCTCGCTCCGCGTGCAGCTCGGCTACGGTCGCAAGCGCTCCGGTCGGGTCGGCGGGCACGAGGAGCTCGACGAGGTGGCGGTCGTCGGCGCGGACCTCTATCCGCTCCGCACGAAGGACACGCTGCAGCGCGCGACGAACGGCTCCCTCGCTCCTTCGAGCGCGGACCTCGGTCGTCTCTCCACCACCACCGACATCTGGGCGCTCGACCCGATCGGCCACCAGGGCCGCCAGGAGCGCCTCCCGGAGATCGTCCGCAACGGGACGCTCGAGGAGTACCGCAAGGACCCGCACTTCGCGCGCCACGCGGTGCATCACCCGCCGCTGCTCAACCTGTGGCAGGACCCCGTCTCGTACGAGGGCCACAAGTGGGGCATGGCGATCGACATCAACAAGTGCACCGGCTGCAACGGCTGCGTCACGGCCTGCCAGGCGGAGAACAACATCCCCGTCACCGGCCGGAAGGCGGTCTCGATGGGCCGCGAGATGCTCTGGCTCCGCATCGACCGCTACTACGCGGGCGAGGAGGAGAACCCGAACGTCATGTTCCAGCCGATGCCCTGCCAGCACTGCGAGAACGCTCCCTGCGAGCAGGTGTGCCCGGTCGGCGCGACGATGCACTCGTCGGAGGGTCTGAACGACATGACCTACAACCGCTGCATCGGCACGCGCTACTGCGCGAACAACTGCCCCTACAAGGTGCGGCGCTTCAACTTCTTCAACTTCAACCTCGACGTGATCGGCACGACCCCGTTCACGCCGACCACCGACCCCGACATGAAGCTCAAGTCGATGGTCTACAACCCCGAGGTCACGCTGCGCTCCCGCGGCGTGATGGAGAAGTGCACGTTCTGCGTTCAGCGCATCCAGAACGTGAAGATCAAGGCCAAGAACGAGAGGCGCGCCATCCAGGACGGCGAGATCAAGACCGCCTGCCAGGAGGCCTGCGCGACCGAAGCCATCGTGTTCGGCGACCTCAACGACCCGAACTCCCGGGTCGCCAAACTCAGCAAGATCCCGCGCGCGTACGCCCTCCTCGGCGAGCTCAACAACCGGCCGCGCGTCTCTTACCTCGCGAAGATCAGAAACCCCCACCCGGAGCTTGGTTGAGCCATGGCCGCCGCGACCGACCTCAATCCTTATGACGCCCCGCCGCAGGGCGACAACGTCTTCGCGCGCATCACGGACAACGTGGCGCGCATCGCGGAGAACCCGCGCCCGCCGAAGGCCTGGTACATCGCGTTCGGCATCGCCCAGCTGTTGCTGCTCACGTTTCTCGGCAGCATCGGCTGGCTCGCGTGGACCGGTATCGGCATCTGGGGCAACCAGATGCCGGTCGCCTGGGCGTTCGACATCGTAAACTTCGTGTTCTGGGTCGGTATCGGCCACGCCGGGACGCTGATCAGCGCCATCTTGTTCCTGCTCCGGCAGAACTGGCGCACCGCGATCAACCGCTTCGCCGAAGCGATGACCATCTTCGCGGTCATCTGCGCCGCGATCTTCCCCGGCATCCACATCGGCCGCCCGTGGCTGCCCTACTACATGTTCCCCATCCCGAATCAGATGGACATGTGGCCGCAGTTCCGGAGCCCGCTCGAGTGGGACGTGTTCGCGGTCGGCACCTACGCCACGACGTCGATCCTATTCTGGTACATGGGCATGATCCCGGATTTTGCGACCTTCCGGGATCGCGCGACCACGACCGCGCGCCGCGTCGCGTACGGCATCGTGGCCATGGGCTGGCGCGGCTCCTCGCGCCAGTGGCACCGCTACGAGCGCGCGTACCTGATCCTCGCGGCGCTCGCGACGCCCCTCGTGCTCTCCGTGCACTCGGTCGTGTCTTTCGACTTCGCGACCGCCCAGCTCCCCGGCTGGCACACGACGATCTTCCCGCCCTACTTCGTCGCCGGCGCCATCTTCGGCGGCTTCGCGATGGTGGTGGTGCTCGCCGTCCCCGCGCGCCAGTTCTTCGGGCTCAAGCGCATCATCAAGATCGAGCACCTCGAGCTGATGAACAAGGTGATGATCGCGACCGGCTTGATGGTCGGTTACGCGTACGGCATGGAGTTCTTCGTCGCCTGGTACTCGGGCAACGAGTACGAGGGCTTCACCTTCATCAACCGCGCCTTCGGTCAGTACGCCTGGGCCTACTGGACGATGATCAGCTGCAACGTCCTCTTCCCGCAGCTCTTCTGGTTCAAGAAGGTGCGCACGAACCCCTGGGCCACCCTCGCCATCGGCGTGGCGATCAACGTCGGCATGTGGTTCGAGCGCTTCGTCATCATCTCGACCTCGCTCGCGCGCGACTTCCTCCCCTCGAGCTGGCACTACTACATCCCGACGATCTTCGACTACCTGACCCTCGCTGGATCGTTCGGGCTGTTCTTCACGCTGTTTTTGCTCTTCTGCCGCTACCTGCCGATGGTGGCGATGGCCGAAGTCAAGGCGTTCCACCCCAAGACCCTCGCGGAAATGCATTCGCACGCGAAGGATCACCACTGACCCACTCACCGACTTGATGCGCCATGAGTGATCCGCACGACAAAGAAGAGACCCCGGCCGGCCCGGCTCCCCTTCACGGGCTCTTGGCGGAGTACGACTCCCCGACCGAGATCCTGCACGCCTCCAAGAAGGTGAGGGAAGCGGGGTTCACGCGCTGGGACACCTACACGCCCTTCCCGGTGCACGGCATCGAGAGGGCCATGGGCATCAAGATGACGATCTTGCCCTGGCTCGTTCTCGGCGCCGGCCTCACCGGCCTCATCACCGCCATCACCCTCCAGTGGTGGACCAACGCCTACGACTACAGGTGGCTGGTCAGCGGTAAGCCGTTCTGGAGCATCCCGGCCAACGTGCCGATCATGTTCGAGCTCACCGTGCTCTTCAGCGTCCTCACGACGCTGACCGGCATGCTGATGCTGAACAACCTGCCCCTGCCGGCTCACCCGCTCGACCTGGTGAAGCGCTTCGGCCGCTCGACGAACGACAAGTTCTTCCTCCTGATCGAGGCGGCGGATCCGAAGTTCGACGAGGAGGACACGCGCAAGCTCCTCGGCTCGACCCACCCGCACGCGATCGAGGACGTGAAGGAAGATCGGGTCACCTCCGACAAGCTCCCGACCTTCCTCGTCTACGGCATGATCATCCTCACCGTCGCGGCGGCGGTGCCCTTCGCGCTCGCGGCCAAGGCTCGCTTCACGCGCAACACGCAGCCGCGCATCCACGCGATCGGCGACATGGACTGGCAGCCGAAGTACAAGGCGCAGCGCTCGAACCCGATCTTCGACGACCAGCGCGCCACGCGCCCCGACGAGCCGGGCACGGTCGCGGTGGGTGAGCTCCGCGAGGACGACCACCTCTACCGCGGCAAGGTCGGCGACACCTGGGCCAGCACCTTCCCGGATCGGATCGCGCTCGACGACAAGACCATGGCGCGCGGCAAAGAGCGCTTCGGCATCTACTGCACGCCGTGTCACGGCGAGGCGGGCAAGGGTGACGGCATGGTCGCCAAGCGCGCCGACGAGCTCCAGCAGAAGGGCGTCACCGGCGCCTGGGTTCCCCCGACCGACATCACTCAGGAGAACCTCCGCTACCAGCCGGTGGGCGAGCTCTTCAACAGCATCACGAACGGCGTCCGCAACATGCCGCCGTACGGGACGCAGATCACCACCGAGGATCGCTGGGCCATCGTCCTCTACGTCCGCGCTCTCCAGCGCAGTCACAGCGGCAGCCTCCAGGACGTCGCGCCCGCAGAGCGGCAAAGCCTCAATCGCTAGGAACCGGACTACTCATGGCAACGGCTAAGAAGGGCACCAGCAAGACCAAGAGCTCCACCGTCAAGGGTGGAGACGGAGCGGCCTCCGTTCCGCGCAGGCCCGCACCGGCCGCGCCGGAAGGCGCCGAGCAGGTTCCGATCGAGGGCTTCTCGGACAACATCCGGATGGCCTCCGCGGGCAACACCTTGTTCGGCGCAGCGGCAGGCGTCGCGGTCATCGCGCTCGTCGCCGCGGCGATCTTGGGCTCGATGGAGGGCGACGGCTTCCGCCGCTTCCTCCACTCGTACCTCACGGCCTTCATGGCCGCGCTCGCCATCGGCCTCGGCACGCTGTTCTGGGTCACCCTGCAGAACCTCGTGAACGCGCACTGGAGCATCGTCGTGCGCCGCGTCGGCGAGCTCTACGCCCAGGCGCCCGCGGTGCTCGGCCTCCTGTCGCTCCCGATCGTCATCCCGACCGTGCTCGGGAACGACGTCCTCTACGAGTGGGCGAACCACGCGAAGGTCGAGGCCGATCACCTCCTGCATCACAAGGCCGGCTACCTGAATCCGACCTTCTTCCTGATCCGGATGGTGTTCTACTTCGTGTTCTTCGCCTTCCTGGGCGGCTTCTTCCTCAAGAGCTCGCTCACGCAGGACAAGACCTCGAACGGAGCGATCGTCGGGAAGATGCGCGTCGCGGCCGGCCCCGGCATGATCGTGCTCGGCCTCGCGCTCACCTT
>JAEZYO010001068.1 GCA_023419055.1 Pseudomonadota bacterium
GCCGAAGAGGGGCCAACGACGAAAGTCCGTGCCCTGGAACGCGATCGGATCGAACTCGGTGCTCGCGAAATGGACTTCGTAGCGGGCTTCGTCGAGCGAGCGGGCGAGAGCCACGAGGCGGACCACCTGCGCCAACGTGAGACTTTCCGCGACGAAGAGGATGCGCTGGCGGCCGAAGCCCATCTGAGTGAGACAAATTCTAGACACGCTGATCACCCTTTGACCAGTGCCCTACTAAAATTCGCCGAAGCATCTTGACCGACGACCCGATCAAGTTAGACATAGATTAGACAATATGAATCGCTTCGATTGCGTGCTGGTCGGCGGCGGGCTGCAGAACGCGCTCACTGCGCTCGCCCTGTCGCGGCACCAACCCGGTTCACGGGTGGCGCTGATCGAACGTGGAGCACGCCTGGGCGGGAACCACACGTGGTGTTTTCACGCAGGTGACGTCTCGGAGGCTGCGCTTCCTTTCGTGGAGCCGCTCGTGATCCGGCGCTGGCCTGGTTACGACGTCATGTTTCCGAGCTACGAGCGGGAGCTCGACGAAGCGTACGCCGCGGTGAGCTCGTCGCAGTTGCACGACGTCGTCAGCCGGCTGCCGGCGAGCATGCCGGGGTTCACGCTCTTTTTCGAAGAGGAGGCGACCTCCGTGCAAGCGACGCGGGTGCGACTCGCCTCCGGACGCGTGCTCGAGGCGCCGCTCGTCGTCGACGCGCGCGGCCCGGATGGTTTTTCGCCGAAAGCGGGGGTTGCGTATCAGAAATTCGTCGGGCTCGAGCTCTCGGTCGAGGCGGGCACGGCGCCGGCGCGCCCCGTCTTGATGGACGCTCGAGTGCCGCAGGTCGACGGGTTCAGATTCTTCTACGTCCTTTCGCTATCGAGCGACCGCGTGCTCGTCGAGGACACGTACTACTCGGACTCGCCGGCGTTGGATCGGGGAGCGCTGCGGCAAGAAATCCTGGCTTACGCCTGTAGAATCGGGCTGCGCGTCCGGGGGATCGAGAGACAGGAATCGGGGGTTCTGCCGCTCCCCAAGCAGCCTTTCAGCGCGGGCTCGGACGCGGCGGGTATCATCACGGCGGGTTATCGCGGCGGTTGGTTCCACCCGACGACGGGGTACTCGTTTCCGCTGGCTGTCCGCTTCGCTCAGGCGCTCGCGCAGGGTGATCTCGGCGCGGCGCGCGAGCGGATCGCGCGAGTGTGGGGCGCCCAACGCGCTCAACAGCGCTTCTGTACGCACCTCAACTGGATGTTGTTCGAACTGTTCGAGCCCGGTGATCGCTTTCGCGTGCTCGAGAAGTTTTATCGGCTGCCGGCCCCGAGTATTCGCCGCTTCTATGCGCTCGAATCGACGCGCGCGGATCGCTTGAGGTTGCTCTGTGGTCGTCCCCCGCAAGGTCTGAACGTGGGGCGGCTCGTAGCTCGTGGCGGCGACGTTCGCCCCCCTGCACTTTCCGGAGGTAATGGATGACCACTGCTGCTGCGCGGAAGCTTCAATCAACGCCGTTGCTCGACCAGCTGCTCGAGCGAGAGTTCTCGGACGAACGGCTATCGGCGACCCTGGAGCTCGAATCACCCCTCCCGGAACAGCTATGGGAACGGGCGCTCTCGGGTCCGCTCCGGGCGATGGCCTCTCGCCCCGGAAAGGAGTTTCGACGGCAGCTCGTCGCGATTGGCTGGCAGCTGTCGGGCGGACGGAGCGAGCCACCGCCCGAGCTTGCGGGCATCGTGGAGGCGTTGCACCTCGGGTCGTTGATCGTCGACGACATCGAGGATGGCTCGGCGCGCCGGCGTGGCGGCCCCTCCTTGCATCTCCTGGTCGGGACTCCGCTCGCCCTCAACGCCGGGAATTGGCTCTACTTCTTGCCGGGGCTTTTCGTCTCGCGGCTCGCGCTGCCGCGAACGAGAGAGCTTTTGCTGCGTCGAGCCATCGAGCGTTCGGTGCTGCGCTGTCACTACGGACAAGCGCTCGACCTCTCGACGCGCGTCACCGACCTCCGCCAGCGGGACGTCGCGAATGTCGTCGCGACCACGACACGCCTCAAGACCGGTAGCCTGACGGAGCTTGCAGCGACCCTCGGGGCCCTGGCGGCCGGAGCGGAGCCCGGCGTCGTCGCCGCGCTCGGCACGATGGGTCGCAATTTCGGCGTGGCGCTCCAGATGCTGGACGACCTCACTGGGCTCACCTCGACCGAGCGGTGTCACAAGGGGCACGAGGACTTGCTCGCGGCTCGCCCGACCTGGCCCTGGGCACTCTTGTCCGAGCACGTGGACGAGGTGGCGTACCAGCGGTTTCGGAGCTTGGCCGAAGCGGTGACCTCGCGCGACCTTCATCCCGAAGCGCTCGCTGAACCGCTGCGAGAGCAAGTGGGCGGCGTCGGGTTTCGCGCCGTACGGGCTCACCTGAGAAAGACGAGGCAAGCGCTCTCCGACGCGATCGGCGAACCCGAGGGGTTTGCGGAGCTCGCCGCAGAGATGGAACGATTGGAGCGGTTCGATGGTTGATGCAGGGAGCGCGAGCGCCGGCGCACGCTTTTCTCACGGCGTCTCGAGCGTCTCGGCCGCCCGGAAACCGATCTCCGTGGCCGTCGTGGGGAGCGGCTTCGGAGGGCTCGCGGCGGCCATTCGGTTGCTCGCCGCGGGCTTTCGCGTGGTGCTCTTCGAGGCGCGCGACAAGCCGGGCGGTCGCGCGTACGTCTACGAAGAGGCGGGCCACGTGTTCGACGCCGGCCCCACGGTCATCACGGCGCCTCACGCGCTGGACGAGCTCTTCGAGCTCACGGGGCGCCGCCGGGAGGACTACGTCGAGTTCATCCCGGTGCGGCCGTTCTACCGGCTGCTCTGGGAGGACGGCACGCGCCTGGACTACGAGAGCGGCGACGCGCTGCTCGCGCAGATCGAGCGCGCGTTTCCGAACGACGCGGCGGGATACCGGCGGTTCGTGGACTACTCGAGGCGCGTGTTCGAGAAGGGCTACGAAGAGCTCGCCGCCGAGCCGTTCCTGCGCTTCTCGGACATGGTCCGGGTCGCGCCCTCGCTCGCGCTCCTCCGCGCCGATCGCAGCGTGTACGCGACCGTCGCGCGCTTCGTCGAAGACGAGCACCTACGGCAGGCGCTCAGCTTCCACTCCCTTTTGGTGGGGGGAAATCCCTTCGAGACGAGCTCGATTTATACGCTGATCCACTATCTCGAGCGCAAATGGGGCGTGTTCTTCCCGCGTGGAGGCACCGGCGCGCTGGTCCGGGCGTTGGTCAGGCTTTTCCAGGAGCTCGGCGGCGAGCTCAGGCTAGGGGAGAAGGTGCACGGCATCGAGCTCGACCGAAGCCACCGTCGACCGCAGCATCTGGTGAGCTCGAGCAGCCGCTCCCGCGAGCGATTCGACGCCGTGATCTCGAACTCGGACCTCTACCACACGTACGTGAAGCTCTACGGCGGTGAGGCGTCGGGCGTGCGCATGCGCGCAAAGCTCGAGCAGGCAGAGTGGTCGATGTCGCTCTTCGTGCTCTATTTTGGCACCAATCGCAGGTTCGACGTCGCGCATCACAGCGTGCTCTTCGGCAAGCGCTACCGAGAGCTCTTGGCGGACGTCTTTCACGGCTCGAGCCTCCCCGAAGATTTCAGCCTCTATTTGCACGCGCCGAGCGTCACCGATCCCTCGCTCGCGCCGCCCGGACACGGCTCGTACTACGTGCTCGCTCCGGTGCCGCACCTCGGCAACGCGCCGCTCGACTGGCAAACTCTCGCGCCCGCCTATGCCTCGCGCATCTATCAGGCGCTCGATCGCTACATGCCCGGTGTCGAGCGCCACGTGGTGGTGCAGCGCTGGATGACGCCGCGCGACTTCGAGAGCGACTTGTTCGCGCGGCACGGCGCGGCCTTCTCGCTCGCCCCCTTGCTCACACAGAGTGCCTGGTTTCGCCCTCACAACCGCGACGCGGACATTCCCGGGCTCTACCTGGTCGGCGCCGGTACGCACCCGGGCGCCGGAGTCCCCGGCGTGGTCAACTCCGCCAAAGCGACGGTCAAGCTCGTGATGAAGGACTTCGCTGGAGCCCGCCATGCAGCAACCTAGCCCCGAGGACGTGCTGTCTCGCCACTCCAAGAGCTTCTCGCTCGCCGGCAAGCTCTTGCCCCGGGAGGCTCGACGCGACGCGGCGGTGCTCTACGCTTGGTGTCGCCGCGCCGACGATGCGGTCGACACGGGGCCGGACGAAACTCGAAGAGAGCGGCTGGCCACGCTTCGGCGCGAGCTCGGGTCGATCTTCGAGGGTCGACCTCAGACCGATCCGTTGGCGGAGGCGTTTCAAGACGTCGTACGACGCCGCGGCATCCCGATGGATTATCCGAGCGCGCTGCTCGACGGCATGGAGATGGACCTCGCCGAGGTGAGGCTCCGGAGCGTCTCGGAGCTCATCCTCTACGCCTATCGGGTTGCGGGGGTCGTGGGGCTCATGATGTGTCACGTGCTCGGCCTCCGAGATCGACGCGCGCTCGTGAACGCGGCGCACCTCGGAATCGCGATGCAGATCACCAACATCTGCCGTGACGTGCAGGAAGATTGGGCAAGAAATCGGCTGTATTTGCCGGCCGAGCTCTTGGATGAACAAGGGCTCGGCTCGCTCGGCGGCGAGCTCGGGAAGGGGCTCTCTCCGACCCACCAGGGCCCCCTGGCGCTGACGGTCGGGCGCCTGTTGCGCATCGCCGACTCCTACTACCGCTCTGCGGATCTCGGGCTTCCGGCCCTGCCGGCCAGAGCAGCCTGGGCCATCCGGAGCGCCCGACTGATTTACGCCGCCATCGGCACCGAGCTCCGGCGCCGCGGCAACGACGTGTTCGCGGGCCGCGCCGTCGTGCCGCTCTGGAGGAAGGTTTGCTTGACCGGGCTCGCCGCCGCGCAAGAGCTCGCGGCGAGAGCACTCTCCAGGTTGAGAGGAACAGGGTATGACCGCTCCCATCCCGTCAACACGTAGGGTCGCGCCGCGGCCCGAGCCCCGGCGCTCGGAGCTCGCCGTCTATCTGTCGCGGGTGAGCGAGTTCGAGCGAACCGACTGGCTGGTGTACGTCAGCTGGGTCGGGCTGATGTGCGGACTCGTTGCTGCTACGGGAGGGCTCGTGGGTGTCGGCCACCGCGCCGGAGCGCCGCTCCCGGCAGAAGCCTACTTCGTCCCGCTCGGAGCCCTGATTTTCACGCTGTCGATAGCGGTAGACACGATCGGCCACCGAACGGTGTACAAGCAGGAAATCGCCCTTGCTGAAGGACTCGTTCACGGGATCACCATCCTCTGCGGTATCGGCAGCTGCGTGCTTCTCACGGCCGCCTACGGCTCCGGGCGCGCCCTCTGGATCCCGGCCATGGTGCTGACCGTCCTGTCGTTCGTCTACAGCTTGATCGACGAAGCATTTCACTGGAGGCGCTACGTTTCCTCTCGCTCAGATCGAGTCGAGATGTGGAGTCACGTGGGCATCTTCGTCGGGCATTGCACCATGATGCTCGCGTGGTGGGTCTGGTTCTTCGACGGGTACCGCGGCGTCGCCGAGGCCCTGATCGCGCTCCGTCAGTATGGCTGATGGCTGAAGCGCACTACCGCATCGGCACGGTGGCCCGCTTGAGCGGCCTCTCGACGCACGTCATTCGCGTTTGGGAGCGGCGCTACGCGGTCCTCTCGCCCGATCGCACTCCAGGCGGAGCCCGGCTGTACGACGACGCGGACGTCGAACGCCTGCGGCTTCTGAAGCGCGCGGTGGACAGCGGCCACTCCATCGGCAGCCTGGCGCAGCTTTCGACGGAGGCACTCGCGCGCCTGGTGCTCGCCTCTCCGCCCGGCGCTTCCGCCGCGTCGGAAGCTTCGAAGTTCGTGGACGAAATCGTGCTTGCCGCCTCGGATTTCGACCAACCCCGCGCGGAACGAGCCCTCGCGAGCGCTGCTCGCGCGCTTTCCCCGCGCACGCTGGTCATCGACGTGCTCGGGCCGGCGCTGAAGCGCATCGGAGACGAGTGGGCGAGCGGTAAGCTCTGCGTAGCGAGCGAGCACCTCGGCTCGATGCTCATCCGGCTGCGGTTGAGCGCGCTGCTCGCGGAGCACCAACCGAGCTCCGGCGGTCCTCCCGTGCTCGCCGCGACGCCGACCGGTGAGCTCCACGAGCTCGGCGTGATGTTGGCCGCCGTGATCACCGCCCTGCGTGGGCAGCGCGTCCTCTATCTCGGGCCGAACCTGCCGCCGGGACAGATCGCAGAGGCGGCGCGAGCCAGCGGCGCCCGAGTCGTGTTGCTGTCCCTGGTCGCGCTCGAAAAACGCGCTGCGATACGCGAGGTGAAAGCTCTCTTGCGCGCGCTACCGACCGGGGTCGCTCTCCTGCTCGGAGGCGCCATGGCCGCCGAAGTCGCGGCCGCGTTCACTCAGTCGCTCTCTGCCGTGGCCACCCTGCAGGAGCTCGACGATTGGTTCCTCGAAGCAGAAACCGGGCGTCAGCCGGAACGTCGTCGGTCCCAATAGGGATCTTTTAGGAAGCGGTTAAGGTTCGCTGAGCGAAGTCTTAAGAACGGGAAGCTTGGGGATGTCGCATGAATAGCTGGCATGCAAGCGGTTCCCAGCGATCGGCATCCGGCGCTCTTCTCGGCGGGCCGTGACTCGAACGAGAGCTCGCGCCGCGGGCGCGCGCTCTTGGTTGGGGCGCTGATTTTCGCACTGGCCGGCGTCGCCAAGAATCGCTGGGACGCTACGGAGGTCTCCGCGCGCCGGACACTGATCATCGCTCGCTTCGCGGCTGCGTCGCCCGTTGCTGCTCCGGCCCTCGAGAATCCGCCGCTGCCGAGCCGGCTCTCGGAGACAGGCCTTTACTTGCCAGGCAGCACGACCGAGATCGATCCGCAGAATCGCTTCTACGTGCCGCAATACCCGCTCTGGACGGATGGCGCGACCAAGCGCCGCTACGTGCGCCTTCCGCCGGGTCGGAAGATCGAGGCGTCGAACCCGGACTCCTGGGAAGTCCCGGTCGGAACGCGATTTTGGAAAGAGTTCAGCTTCTCCGGGAAGCCCGTTGAGACGCGAACCATCGAGCGGCTGCCGGACGGCTCCTTCCGCTATGCGACGTATGTGTGGGACGCGGCGCGCGGCGACGCCTTCCTCGCCTCGGAGAGGGGAGTCAGAGGGGCTGCTGCGACTGACAGCGGAGTCGAGCACGATGTCCCTTCCGAGCTCGACTGCCGCGCGTGTCACGAGGGGCGTCCCGGGCGCGTGCTCGGTTTCAACGCCCTCCAGCTCTCGTCCGAGCGCGATCCTCTTTCGGCGAGCCGAGAGCCAGCACCTCCGGGAGCGCTCGATTTCGACGAGCTCTCGCGACGAGGTTGGCTCGCGAATCTACCGTCATCGGCGCTGGAGCGTGCACCGCGCATCGTGGCGGCTTCCGCGAAGGGACGCGCCGCGCTCGGGTACCTGTACGGAAACTGCGCGCACTGTCACAACCCGGCTGGCCCGCTCGCGGAGGTCGATCTCGACCTGGATCAAGCAGCGTTCGACCCCGACGGTGAAGGACGAACGCTGGCGAGCGTCGCCTCGCGACCGAGCCATTTCCGCGTGCCGGGCGATCCCGACCCGATGCGCGTTCGACCGGGGCGGCCGGAAGCGAGCGCGCTCTTTTTTCGCCTGACCTCGCGCGACCCGTCGGCGCAGATGCCGCCGCTCGGATCGAAGCTCGTCGATCCCGCGGGAGTCGCGCTGGTTCGAGCCTGGATTTCGTCCGTGAAACATCGACCTCGAGAGTGAAAAGGAAGGATGGATTGTTCATGAAACCGAAAGTCGTCACCACCGCTGCCCTGATCTCGTGCATCGCCGCGGGGCTCGTCCTCTGGTCTGCGGGCCACGAAGCGACGGGCGCCGCGCCCGCTCCCGCAGCCGCGGAGCCGCTGGTCCCCCCGAGCGCCCCGGCGAACCCTGCGCCGGCGCCCGCGACGGCCTCGAAAGAGGCAGAGATCGCGCGGGGGAAGCACCTGGTGCTCACGTCGGGGTGCCACGATTGTCACACGCCGTTCAAGGAAGGGCCGAACGGAGCCGAGCCCGACATGTCTCGACAACTCTCGGGGCACCCCGAATCCCTGAAGATGCCGCCTGCACCAGCGCCGTCGGGGCCCTGGCTCGTCTCGGTTGCGGCGACGAACACCGCCTGGTCCGGACCGTGGGGGGTGAGCTTCACCGCGAACCTCACGCCGGACGAGGAAACCGGGCTCGGCGGCTGGACCA
The DNA here is from genome assembly GCA_023419055.1 of Pseudomonadota bacterium. The sequence goes on from JAEZYO010001068.1 coordinate 8,241, forward strand.
AGGAGAACTTCGTCCGGACCATCCGTACCGGTCGTCACCTGGGTCGAGGACGCGCGATTTTGCCGCCCATGCCGGTGCCGGTGTACCAGAACTTCAGCGACGACGAGCTCGGAGCGATCTTCTCGTACCTGCAGACGCTTCCGGCCATCAAGAACCGGGTGCCCGCTCCGGTCGCTCCTCCGCCCGCGCCGAAGGCGAAGCGCGGTTGAGGCGAGGACTCAACGGCTCAAAAGGTGGGTGCGGTGCGCGCCCCAGAGCACGAGCGCCGCGAGCGCCGGACCTGCGCAGGCGATGAAGATGATCAGGTAGTCGATGCCATGCTCCGCGCGCGGGAGGTTGAAAAAGAGCGCCTGCAGGAGCGTCACCGAGGCATCCAGCGTCACCGTCCCGGCGAGCAGCGCGAGCTTCGCCGGAGATGGGCGCCTGAGCACGTAGATCAAGCCGACGACGAGCAGCACGTCGAACGTGGCCCAGCTCCACTTGACGAGCGCGCTCCCGAACCATCGCTCCGCCGGGGCGAGGCAGAGCACCGCCGTCCAGGGGACGAGGAGGAGAGTGAGGGCGTGCAGCACGGAGCTCGGCCCTCGCAACAACGAGCGCAGCCCGAATCGAAGGAAGCCGCCGCGCGTGAAGGCGACGAGCGCGTCGACGAGCGAGACGAACGCGCTCTGGCCAGGGGGGAAGGAGAGGTAGATCGGAGACCAGGAGTCGGGCTTCAGCTTCGCCTTGAAGCGCCGCAGACCTTCGAAATCGTAGAGGAGCGCGCTGCTCTTCCGCGCGGCTGCAAGCGGCGGCGGAACCTTGCCGGCGAGCGGCGCGAGACCCAGCGTGAGCCAGCGGCAGCCGGCGCTCGCAGCCCATTGCATGACCGCGTCGACCAGGAGCTCGTTCGTGCCGTTGGGTGCATCCGGTGCGCGCACGAGATCCTCCAGGAACCAGCCGGCGCGGGCCGGTACCGGTACGACGGCAGCGAAGCCCACGAGCGTGCCGCCGACCTCCGCGATGAAGGTCGCGCGATGCTCCGGGAACGTGAACGGATCGACCTGAACCAAGAAGTGCAGCGGAGCCATGCCGCGGGTCGCGAGCCAGCGCCGTATGGTCGCCGTCATCGCCCGACGCGTGCTCGGATCGTAGAGC
>JAEZYO010000006.1 GCA_023419055.1 Pseudomonadota bacterium
CCTGCCATGAACCTCGCGCTCTTCGACTTCGACGGCACGATCACGTCCGCGGACACCTTCACTCCGTTCATCCGTTTCGTCGCGAGCCCTCGCCGCTTGCTGTTCGGAAGGTTGCTCCTGAGCCCGATGGTCGCAGGCTACAGGCTGGGGCTCGTGCCAGGGACCACGCTGCGGAGCGCCGCCGCTCGCCTTTGCTTCTTTGGCCGGCTCGAAGCGGACATTCTCGAGCTCGGCGCTCGCTACGCCGAGACCATGCACCTCGTCGTCCGCCCAGCCGTGCTCGACAAGGTGCGCTGGCATCAGGCCCAGGGAGACACGGTCGTCGTGGTGTCTGCATCGCTCGCCCCCTATCTACGACGCTGGTGTGACAAGCTCGGGGTCGAACTCATCTGCACGGAGCTCGAGTCCGCTGCAGGCACCCTGACGGGCCGCTATGCGGGCGGCGACTGCTCCGGTCAAGAGAAGGCGCGTCGCGTCCGAGAGCGCTACGACCTCGCTCGCTATCCCGTGATCTACGCTTACGGGGACACGAGTGAAGATCGCGAGCTCCTCGGCCTCGCGCACCGGCGCTACCTCAATGGAGTCGAGCTCGAGCGCTGAATGGACAGTCGCGCCAATTCGTTCGAACGAGTCGCCACGGAATACGATAGGGTGAGGCCCGCGTACCCGGAAGCCTTGTACGATCGCATCATCGCCTTCGGTAACCTGACGACCGCCGCTAAGGTCCTCGAGGTGGGCGTCGGCACCGGCAAGGCGACGCTGCCGCTCGCCGAGCGTGGCTTTTCGATCCTCGGCCTCGAACCGGGTCAGAGCCTGACCGCTCGATCGCGATTGCAGCTCGAGAAGTTTCCTCTGGTCTCGCTTCGGGCGAGCCGCTTCGAAGACTGGGAAGTCGAGCCCGGCGCCTTCGGTCTCGCGTTCTCGGCGCAGGCCTATCATTGGCTCGATCCGAACCTGCGCCTCGGCAAACTCGCGGCTGCCCTCCGACCCTCCGGCGTACTCGCCGTCTTCGGTCACGCGCCGAGCCTCGCGCCTGGACCGCTGCGGGACGCGGTCGACGAAATCTACGCGCGAGTCGCGCCGGAGCTCGCGCGGCGGAGCGGCGCGCACGCCTGGTACCTCTCGGAGGAGAGCCCCGTGATGTCGGAGCTCACCACGAGCCTCGACTTCACCGACGCCGAGTACGCTGCCTTCGACTGGGAGCGTTCACTCGATGCCCGGGAGTACGAGATCTTGCTTCGCACCTACTCCGATCACACGGCCTTGCCTCCCGAAAGACTTTCCGGGCTCGTGATGGCGATCGACGCTGCCATTCGAGAGCACGGCGGCGTCGTCAGGATGAGCTATCGAACCGGGCTGTTTCTCGCTCGCCGCGTCGCGCGTTGAGTGCTTCGGCGCTCAGCCGCCCTTTTCGACCGGGCGCGTCCCGCTCGCGATCCACTCGCTCCAAGAGCCCGGATAGAGGCGCATGCCAGGGAGGCCCGCCTGCTCGGCGGCGAGCACGTGGTGGCAAGCGGTCACGCCGCTCCCGCAGTACGCGACGGCGCGCTCGATGGGGACGCCGTCGAGCGCGGTGAGGAAACGCTGACGAAGCTCCGCGGCGGGAAGGAACTTGCCCTCGCGCAAGCTGCCCGCGAACGGTAGCGAGCGCGCACCCGGGATGTGACCCGCGATCGGATCGATCGGCTCGACGTCGCCGCGAAAACGCTCGGGCGCGCGCGCGTCGAACAACCGCCGGTCACTTCGTTCCCGCAGCGCCTCGACCTCGTCGGCCTCCGCGACGAGCTCGGGGCGAAGACGGAACTCGAAGTGCGCGCGAAGCGGCGCAACCTCGTCGGAGGTGACGGAGAACCCAGCGGCGACCCAGGCAGGGAAACCACCGTCGAGGAGCGCTACGCTGTCGTGCCCCACGTAGCGAAGCAGCCACCAGAGCCGCGCTGCCATGGCGCCACCCGCGTCGTCGTACACGATCACGTCCGAGTCGTTGCCGATTCCGGAGCGGCCCAAGAACTCGGCGAAGCGCTCGAGCTCGGGCAAGGGATGGCGACCGGTCTTGCCGGAGACGACGGGGCTCGAGAGATCGCGCTCCAGGTGAGCGTCGGTCGCGCTCGGCAGGTGTGACGCCGCGTAGAGTCGTGCGCCCGCTTCGGGATCCGAGAGCGAGAAGCGACAGTCCACGATCCGGAGCTTCGGCGAGCCGAGCTTCGCGAAGAGGGCTGCAGGTTCGATCAGCGGACTTTTCATCGCCTGGATTCTAACCCTTGATTCTAACCCTTGATGGAGTCGAAGGCGGCCTGCTCTTCGGGAGTGACGGCAGGGTTCCTCTCGCCGGAGAACGGGAGCGGCCGCGGCTCGCGCGCGCCGATTCGGTGAACCTTCAACGTGCAGCGCTCCACCTTGGCCATGGCTTCGCCCGCGCCCACGACGAGCGCGGTCAGATCCGGGCCGGTCGAGCGACGCGGCGCTGGGGCGAGAACCAGCCGCTCGCCACTTTGAAAGCGCGCGGTGAGGCCCGCGAGCAAGCGCGCTGCGGGATCGAGCCAGGCGTCGCGCGCGCCGGGAAAACCGCGCGCGACCCAGTCGGCGACGCGGAGGGCGGGCGGGAGCTCCGAGCCGAGAGTGAAGCCGCGCTCGCGCAGGCGTGCCTCCGCGCGCTCGAGCGTCTCATCACCCTCCAGAGTCACGAGCTCGGAGAGCTCGTCGAGCCCCGGCTCCGGGTACGGCACGCGCTCCGGCGAAGCGGTGGCGTCCGCGGGGAGGAGCACGCCAGGGTTCATGATGCCGCTCGGATCCCACGCACGGAGCACGCGCCGCATCAAAGGGACCGCGGGGCCGAGATCGTCCGCCAGGGCCCGCGCCTTGCTGCGACCGATCCCGTGGTGATGGCTGATCGCGCCACCTGCGGCTCGCGCGGCGGCGAGCGCGTCACGCCAGGCGCTGTCGTAGACGGCGAGCGCTTGCTCGCCCGACGCTGCGGCCCCGGTGAAGGTGAAATAGATGCTGCAACCGTCCGGGTAGGCGTGGCTCATGTGCGCGAGCACGAGCACGTGGCGACCGAGCGCCTCGCGGACTCCGTGGAAGAGCTGCTCGAGCTTGGACCACGGCGCCGCGACCTCCAGAGTGTCGTTGAACGCGCCGGAGCGGAACACCCCCGACTGTTTGAAGCTCACGGCGTAACGATGCTCGTACCAGCGCCTGGCCGGCGCCTCTCCGAGCGGTCGCGCGCGATCTCGCTCGAGCAACGTGGTCGCCCGCGCAGCGTCGTCCGAGGCGCCCTCTCCCTCGAAGACCAGGATCAGGAGCCAGCGTCCGAGCGGTGAGCGCTCGAGGAGGCTCACGGCTCCGTTGAGGAGCCTGGCTCGTCCGAGCAGACCCTGGACGGCGCGCTTGCGAAACGCCTCCGCCGACGACGTACGGCGCTTGGCCTTGGGCGGCCCGGGATCGTTCGGGTGCCGCGCGCTCTGTTCGAACAAGATCGTGTCGAGCGCGTCGTAGAGCCGCGCCACGGCCGGCCGGAGACCGTCCTGGAGCAAGCGCCGCACTGCGTTCATGGCGGCGGCGCCTCCGTCGAGCTCGAACGCGAGAAAGCGGCGCTCGCGAGGCAGCGCCGTGAGCCTGAGCTCGAGCTTCGTCAGGACGCCGAGCGCGCCCTCGGCGCCCACGAGGAGGGGCGTGAGATCGAGCCCGCCGGTGCGCCGCTTGAAGCGCACCACGCGCCCGTCGCCGAGCACGCTCTCGGCGCTGACGAGCATGTCCTCGATCTTGCCGTAGCGGCTCGAGCACTGGCCCGCGCCGCGGGCGGCCACCCAGCCTCCGACGGTCGAGCAAATGATGCTCGACGGGAAGTGGCCGATCGTAAACCCCTCCTTCTGCACTTCTTCTTCGAGGGTGATACCGAGCGCCCCCGGTCCGACCTCGAGCAGCGGTTCCTCGCGACGAACCCGGTGCTCCGCCATCCGCTTCAAGTCGAGCACCAGGCTGCGCTTGCCCGCGCTCACGCCCCCACAGACACCGCTGCCCGCGCCGAAGGGCACGAGCTCGACGCCCTCGGAGCGGCAGACGTCGACGATGGCCGCGACCTCCTCGGTGCTTCGCGGCCAGACCACCGCAGAAGGAGCCTCGCCGCCTCGAGGAAGACGACCCGCCTGGAGCTCCACCAGGCCGCGCTGCCAGGAGTCCCTCGCGTAGCTGACGCGGTCTGCCAGCGTGTCGCTCACCGGGGCGCCGGGCACTCGCTCCGCGAGCAAAGACCGGATGCTCACCAGAAACCTTGTACCCCTTGTGGCGCGGGACGTATAGGGAGGGGCGATGTTGCAGAGTCGGGCTATCTTCGCGCTCGGGTGCCTGGTTTTCTCCGCAGCCTTCGGGGCCGCGCTCAGCGCCTGCGGCGGGGGCAGCGCGAGCAAGCCGTCGGCCGAATCGGCGGACGACACGGACACTCGCGAGAAGTCGCGCGCGGACTCCGACGTGGCGAGCGGCTCCGAGGACGAAGACGCGGAGAGTGAGCCCGAAGCGCCGCGCCGCGCGGCCTGCGACGACGGCACCTGCACCCCGTGTGGCGATGGGATCTGTCCCTCGGGTTGGTACTGCGACGAGGGCGCGAAGGGCGGCCCCGCGTGCGGGTGGCTGCCCGCGTGCGCTCAGAAGCCGAGCTGCGCGTGCCTCACCCGCGCGCTCTCCGGCTGCAGCTGCGAAGAAAAGCAAGGCGGCCTGCACCTCAGCTGCGGCTGAAGCGCCAATTCGCAGCAACTGGCACGCGCCTTGAATGTATCGAGGCGTGGCCACCGTCTCGGAATCCGAGCGACGAAGCCTCGAGCGCTTCGTCGCGAGCGCCCGCCCCGGCGCGCGCCTCGTCGGTGTTCGCGCCCTCGGGGCCGACAGCAACGTGGCGGATCGCACGCGCAAGGGAACCGGCTACGGCGCTCCCATCCGCCTCGATATCGAGCACCAGGGCCGCGTCGAGGCGTTGGTGCTGCACACCGCGACTCCCAACGAGTTCGGACACGATCGACGAGCCGATCGCGCGGCGGAGCTCTTGCTGGCAGCGGACACTTTCGGGCTCCTGCCTCGACACGCTCGCGTCGTCGACGTGGGTGCGTACGGCAACGACGGCGGCTTCGTCTCGCTGAACGATACGGGCGAGTTTTACCTCCTGACCACCTGGGCAGAGGGGATCCCCTACGCGCAAAGCTTGCGCGAGGTTGGCCTCCGAAAGCGGGCCGAAGCGCAAGATCTGCTGAAGGTCGAGCGCCTCGCTGCCTACCTCGGAGAGCTCCACCACGAAGCTCTCGACGATCGCGTCGCGTACGTGCGCTCGCTGCGCGATCTCGTGGGAGCGGGCGAAGGCATCTTCGGGATCAGCGACGGCTACGCCGACGACGTACCGGGCGCCGATCGCGCGCGGCTCGAGAGGCTCGAGCTCGCCTGCGTCGAGGCGCGCCAGCGGCTGCGCTCGAAGGTCCACCGTCTGCGCCGCATTCATGGCGACTTTCACCCCTTCAACGTGCTGTTCGACGACCGCGGAGAGCTCTCGCTGCTCGACGCGAGCCGCGGCTCGCAGGGGGACCCAGCGGACGACGTGACCGCGCTCACGGTCAACTATCTCTTCTTCGCGCTCGAGCACGAAGGCTCGTGGCAGGAAGGCTTTCGACCGCTCTGGCAGCGCTTCTTCGAGCGCTACCTCGCCGCGACTCGCGACGGCGAGCTCGGCGCCGTGATCGCGCCCTTCTTCGCCTGGCGAGCGCTCGTGCTCGCCTGCCCCACCTGGTACCCGAAGCTCCGCCTCGAGACCCGCGAGCGGCTGCTCGGCTTCGTCGAGTCGTTGCTCGAGGGCCGTCGCTTCACCCCCGAGCTCGCGGACGAGCTGTTCACGTCATGACCGAGAGCGGCATCGTCTTCTACTTCACGGGGCCTCCCTCTTCCGGGAAATCGCGCCTGGCGCGCAACGTCGCGCAGAAGCTCACGGAGCAGGGGGTCCTTCCCGTCGTGCTCGACGGGGACCAGCTGCGAGCAGCGCTTTCACCGCCTCCCGGCTACGACAGCGCGGCGCGGGACGCCTTTTACGACACGCTCGCCAAGATGAGCGCTCTCTTCGCGCGACAGGGCCACGTCGTGCTCGTCGCCGCTACGGCGCACCTCAGGCGCTATCGAGACCGCGCGCGCGCCGAGGCGCCGCGATTCGCGGAGGTCTTGCTCGAGACCCCGCTCGAAGAGTGTCACCGCCGTGACAGCAAGGGGCTCTACGAGAAGGTGCGCGAAGGCGCGCTCACGAACGTGCCCGGCGCGGACCTCGCGTACGAGCCGCCGCACGAGCCCGAGCTCCGCGCGAGCGGGGGTGACGACGAGCGGGTGTGCGAGTCGATTTGCGAGAGAGTGAAGAAGCTCAGGGCTTCTGCGCCAGCATGATGATGCGCGGCGACTGCTCTCCGAAGAAGACGCCCGGGATGTTCGGGTGCCCGCTCGCCTCCGTCACGCGGAAGCCCACCTCGTGCAGCAGCTTGCCGAGCTCGTGCAGCGAGTAGAGGCGGATGGAGTAGGTGACCTCTCGGGTGCGCCCGTCGTCGAGGATGATCGAGCGCTTCACGCGCAGGCGGCTCGTGATGAAGTCGACGCTCATGTCGTCCATGCAGACGCACGCGTCACCCTCGTACCAGAGCGAGCTCGGCGACTGCGTGGCCGCGAAGTCGCGGTTGATCACGTCGACGAGGAACATGCCGCCGGGCTTCAGCGCCTTGAACACGCGCTGCGCGACGTTCAGGTTCTTCTCCTCTTCGAAGTAGCCGAACGTCGTGTTCCACGAGAAGACGCCGTCGAACATCTCTTCGAAGGCCATCTCCCGCATGTCGCCTTGCAGGAAATTGATCTTCTGGTCGCGCTCTTGCGCGACCTCGGCGGCGAGCGCCAGCTGGTAGAGCGAGAGGTCGTAGCCGACCACGCCGTAGCCACGGCTCGCGAGCTCGACGGCGTGGTGCCCGGCGCCGCAGCCGAGATCGAGGACGACTCCGCCCGGCGCGACGCCGAGCGACTCCTCGATGAAGTTCACCTCGCGCCGCACCTGCGCGTCGCTCAACTTGAAGTTGGCGCGCACGAAGTCTTCGCTGAAGAGCTCCTCCCACCACGGGCGGCGCTGGCGCTGCTTCTTGAGCGAGGGGCTCGCCTCGCTCGTGGGTTCGATGTCCACCTCCGAGACGCGCTTCGACGCGGGCGCGCGCTTCGGCGGAGGCGGCGGCGGCTTGTGCTCCGCCTTGGCGGCCGGCGCGGGCTTCTGCTCCCCGGCGGGGACCTCTTCGGGGATGATCGAAATGGCGTCTTCGCGCCCGGACTCCGACGGCGCCGGTGGGCGCGCGGCGAGCTCCGAGCCCTTCGGGCGATCCGAGTCCGGCGAGACGTCGGCGTCCGAGAGCTCCATCGCGTCGTCGGATTTCGGCGCCGGCAGCTCCTCGGTGATGTCGTCACTCTCGAGGGTCTCTACCGCCGGCTTCGCGCTCGCGGGCGGGGTGGGCGTACCCACCGCGATGATGCGCATCACCTGGATGGCCGGAGCCGGCGTCGGTTTGCTGGGCGGAGCCGGCACCTCGTCGTTCGGGACCACGATGTGCGTGGGCGGAGGAGGAGGCTCGCTGCGGCGTGCCTCGACGGGCTCTGCAGGCGGCGTCGCTTCGATCGGCGCGCCGACCACGCTGACCGCGGCCGCGAGGATCGGGCTCGGAGCGTCGGTCGCCGGCGACTTGGCCACCGGCTTGTCTTCCGCCTGGCTGATGTCGAAATCGACGTCGATCGGCGGCGGCGCCGAGGCGATGGGCTTTCGCGGAGGGTTCGCGGCGCTGATGTCGGGCACCGCCGGCGCTCCCGGCACGCTGACCGAAACCGCGCCATTTTCGACGGCCGCTTCGGTCGGGTTGGACTTGTTCCGGGGCTTGGGTGGAGGAGCGAGCCTGCGCGAGGTGGGCGGAACCGAATCGGAGACGGGCTTGGTCTCGACCGGAGCGCCCTCGGCGGAGACGATGGTGGGTGAGCTCGGCGTCGTGATACGCGGCACCTTGAGCGGCGGAACGCTGATCGAGGTCGACGCCGGCTGAGCTTCTGGTGGAGGCTGACTGCCGTAGGGCGGCGTGTTCATCCGCGGACGATGTGGGGCCAGCTCCGGAGGCGGAACGCTGATGGGTTTCGACTTCAGCGCGACGGGCGCGACAGGCGCGACGCTCACCGCTCGCGGCGGGACGCTCGCGGGACGCGGAGCGCCCGAGACAGGGCGCGGAGGCGTCACCACGGCGCGGCGGTACGATGCCGCCTCGCCGGCCGTCCCCCACGCATTTTCCACCGCCTCCTCGTCTTGATCCGGCGACTTGGGCGGCGGCGGGCTCGAGCCGTTGGACGTTTCCCCCCTTCGAGGATCGCGCGGCGCGTCGCCGGCTTCGGCAGCCGCGGAGCGCACTTCCTCGTTCTCGCCGTCGCGATCGTCCGTCATGAAGCCACCAGGAGCGACTCACCGTAGAGGATGGGGCCGGTCCCGCGCGCGATGCTGACGCCGGGCTCCAGCAGCAAGACGACGGTCGACCCCAGGTGGAACACGCCGATCTCCTCGCCCTTCTTCACCGGGCGAGCGGGCTCGATGACGTGAACACCGGGCGGCACGTCGGGATCGGGCAGTACCGAAACGCTCATGCGGCCCACGATCACGGCGCCGACCATCACGCACGTCACGCGTCCGAACCCCGGCGTGTCGATCGCGATCGCGACGCGCTGGTTTCGAACGAACAACTGCGGCACGTGCTGCTCTCCGATCGCGTTGACCGGATAGAGGTCGCCCGCCATCCCTCGAATCAAAGAAATGTGCCCGTCGACCGGCGAGTGCACGCGGTGGTAGTCGCGCGGCGCGAGGTACACGACCGCGAACTCGCCGCCCGCGTAGCGCGCCGACTCGCTGGGATCGCCGGTGAGCTCACTCACCTCGTAGGCTTGTCCCTTCACGAACAGGCGCGCGGCCGGATCGATGCGACCTTGCGACGAAAGCTTGCCGTCGCTCGGGCTCACGAGCGCGTCGTTCGAGACGCTGCGCGCGCCTTCGCGAAGCGCACGCGTGAAGAACGCGTCGAAGCTCGGATACGCCGCAGCGAGCGGCGCCGCTTCGTCGATGTTCACGCGATACGCGCGGCAGTAAGCGCGCGTGACTGCGTTCGACACCAACGGCGGTAGCGGTTGTTCGCAGATGCGGCCCACCGCCCGACTGATACGGACTCGGGGGAGAGCGCGGAGGATTTGAGCGGCGGCGTACGTGGCGATGCCCACCAGAAAAGCCCTTTAACTTCGCGGGATTTTAGCGCCCTATCGTAGCCACGTGATCGGGGGTCGGTCAATCTTGCGCGGCCTTTGACGCTTCTTCACAGAGAGCGCGCCAAATCGGGTCATTGGGGAGCGTGTCGGGCTGTCCCCCACCCAGTGTGAAATGGCCTTCGCAGGCCGCGTCCTCTGAATAAGGGTTCAACCCCAGAGCATGAAGCAGCCCTGCTTCGGCGTCGGCTTCACGCCCGAGCTCGCGTTGAAAGCGACCGTTCAGCGCCAACCAACCATAATGAGGATGGTTGATGTCCGCCATGACGCCAAGATTCCGCTCGGATGCGGCTCGGTCACCGGCCGCCAGGCTGGCACGCGCCGCCCTCCAACGCACGGCGGGCTCTTCCTTCGCGCGAGGGAGCGCAAGATCATATTCGATTGACGCGGCCTTCGCGTGAGCGCGTCTCGAAAGCAGATCACCGAGGCGGACGCGGCGCATCAGCTCACGCGGATCATCGCCCGTCGACCCTCCGTCCGGCTCCGGGCCCGCCTTCGCGACAGCCGGGGGCTGCCCAACTGCGGCGGCAGGCGCTTTTCGCAGCTCGGCTTCCCAGCGCAGCTTCCACTCCGAAAGTGAATAGCCCGTCACGCTGCGCAGCGCCGCGTCCGCTCCGCCTTCGGCGCCATAGCCACGAAGGTCCGCGAGCAACATCCGAAAACCGGGCTCGCCAGCCTCGCGCAAGAAGAAGTCCATGAAGCTCGTCACCTCCGCGTACGCCGTCGACGCGGCCTCGGCGGTGGGCAGCATCGCGAGCGACGGCCCGAGCTTGTCGATACCGACGGAGCGACCGCTCACGAGCGCCGTGCGGGCGACGACGTCGGCCCAGTTCGGATCGTCGAACGCGCGTTCCGCGCGCCAGCGCGTCTCTTCACGCTTGGCGATGCCCTCCTGCAGCCAGAGCGGCGCCTGATCGCGCGAAGCGCGCGTCAGCATCAGGTGCGTGATCTCGTGGGCGAGCGTGTCCTGCCAGGGATAGCCGAGCCCCGTCGCGCGCGGCGTGAGGATGATGACGCGGCCCCAGCGGGCCACGGCGAGGGTTCCGGTCGTCTCCGCCGCCGTCAGCGGCAAGCCCGAGACGGCCGAAAGCGAGAAGAGGTCTCGTACGAGGTCGATGCGGAGCGGCTTCGGGAGATCGACCCCGAGGTCGCGCCCTACCGCGTCACGCGCCCGCGCCGCGACGTCGAAGATGAACGGCGCGAGGGCTCGATCGGAGTCGTCCTGCATGCGGAGCCAGATGCCGCGCTCCTTGTCCTCGACGACGAAGCCGGCCACCGTGGCACGCGCGCAGCTCTGGGCGAGCGCCGCGAGCTGCACCGCCTCTTTGCTGTCGAGGAACTGAGGCACGTTGAGCATCGTGGCCGCGAGCTCGCACTCTCCGAGGTAAACGGCGAGCCGCGCGCGCTCGAACACGACGGCGGGCGAGTTCGCGTCGATGCGCTCGAGCCAGCGGCGCGCTCGCTCCACGTCCATCTCGGTGATGGCGTCGGCGACCGTGCGCGTGAGGCTGCGCGGCGAAGCCGAGGTGGGACCGGCGACGACGGCGCTCACGAGGAGAGCCGTAGCCGCGAGCCAGCGGCGAAATGCGCTCATTGCAGCAAACCCTCCGCGTAACGCTGGACGGCGGGTGACAGGCGCTGCCCCTTGTCGCGCGAGAGCCCCTCGAGCACGCGCCGGCGGAACTCTTCGGCGGCCTTGCGATCGTCGGGTCGAGGAACGTCCGCGTCGGTGCTCATCTCCTTGCCGTCCTGGTTCTTGGAAGGGCGCTCCGGATCGCGCCGGCCGCGATCGTCTTCCTGGTCGAGACGCCCGGTGTCGGATTGCTCGAGCAGACGCTGGGCCTCCCGCTGGAGCTCGAGCCCGCGCTTGCCGCGCCCGGACTCGAGCTCGCGAGCGGCCTCGCGCATCACGCTCTCGGCTTGTTCGAGGCCGTCCAAGAGGTGTTCGGGGAGCGAGGCGTCACCGTGCGCGCCTTGCCCGGCGACGTTGCCGGCGCGACGCGCGAGCTCCTGCTCCTTCTTGCCCATTTCGGACAGCGCGTCCCGCGCGCGCTCGCTCGCCTTCTTGCGCTGCTGCTCGAGCGCCTGCTCCGCCCAAGCGAGCTGCTCGGCGAGCTCGCGAGCTGCGTCTTCGAGCGCCTCCTCGTTCACGTAACCGGGGCTCTGCTCGGCCTTGCGTTTCGCGTCCTCGAGCAGTCCGCGGGCGCTGCGGCCGCTCTCGACGCTGTCCTCGAGCATCAGGCGCTCGAGCCGCTGCGCCATCGCGTTGCCGTGCTCGCGCGCGAGCCCTGCCGTGCCGCGCACCGACTCCGGCGAGCCTCCCGACGAGGGCAGCTGGTCGAACTTGTCGCGGAGCCTGGCTGCCCGCTCGGCGGCTTCTTTTCGCAGGCTCTCGAGATCGGCCTCGTTCTCGGCTTCTGACAAGGCTCGCTCGACCTGGTCGATTCCGGAGCGGTGCTCCTGGACCAGGCGTTCGATCTCCTCTTGCAGCTGGTTGAAGCGATCGTGCGCCTTGGTCGCGTCTCCCTGAGGTTCGCCGCCGCCGCCCCCGTGACCCGATTCGACTCCGCCGCCCTTGCCGGTCGAGCTGAACGACGGCATCGGGCGCCGCAAGCGCGCGGCCAGGTGTCGCGCGGCGAGCTCCGCCTGGAGCAGGCTGCCCGACTGTTCGCCGCGGCGGATCCGCCGGATCTCGCCGGCAGCGACGCTGCCGAGATCCTGACCCAGGGCGTCGAGCACGATGAGCTGATCGGCGCCGCGCTGGAGCGCGGTCATCGCGGCTTGGTAGCGGTGCAAACGTTGCCGCTGCGCTTCGGTCTCGCGAGCCTCTTTGAGCGCCTCCGCCGCTTCCTCCGCCACGTCGCCGAGTCGCTTGGCGACCGTTTGGGCGTCTCGCTGTCCGAGCGCGCGGAGCGCCGCGTCGACCGCGAGCAGCGCCTCCTCCACCTTTCGCTGAGTGGCGGCGGCGGTCGGCGACCTGCGCTCGAGCGCCCGCGACTGACCGACCAGGAACGCCTCCGCCCCCGCGTTCACCCGCAAGCCCGCGTAGGCCTTGGTCGCTGCCTCACGGAGCGCGGCCGACACCTTGGCGGCCCGCTCGTCCTCGGCGCGCCGCCGCTCGGCGCGCTGCTCCGGGGAGAGATCGCCCGTGGGCTCGAGCAAGGCCGCGAGCCAGTCTGTCACCTGATCACGGGCGGCCGCGATGGCCCGGTAGCGGAGCGCCTCGGGCTCCCCCACCGCCGGCGGCAGCAGCGTGACCGGCTCGCTCTTGCCCCACTTGTTGGCGCCGGAGACGTCGTTGTCCCGCGCCTCGACCGTCACCGTGACCGGAAGGAACATTCGGCGCAGGAAAGGATCGCGCGGATCGAGCGCGTGCGCGCCGCGCTCGGTTCTCGACTCTCCATCGAGCTTGCCGAGCACGCGGCGGTCCTCGCGCCCGCCGGAGCGGAGGACCAGATCCACCTGCCTCAAGCCGTGGTCGTCGCTCACGTCATAGCGGAGCTCCAGCCGCTCGAGCTTCGCGAGCTCGAGCGTCTTCGGCGCCCCTTCGAGCACGACGCGCGGGGGTGAATCGGCGAGCGCCCGCAGCGGAATCGATTCGGCCTCGAGGACCAAGACGTCGCCGAAGCGCGCGCCCACCCGGAGCTCGGCGTCGCTGTCGAGCCTCCAGCGAGCGACCACGCCGCCGGCCGCGTCGCTCGTGAACGGCACCTCTCGCTTCCCGTCCGTGAGGAGCAGGGTCCGCCCCAGGCGCTCCGGCACGCCCCGAACCGTGACCACGCTGCCTTGGGGCTCGTCGCTCGCGTTGCCGAGGAAGAGCGCCCGTTCGGCGCTCCGGAGGTAGCTCGGCGGTTGGGAGGAGACGCTCACCATGTTGAGCCAGGTCATGGCGAAGGGGGCGCGCCCGCCGTAGGCGAGCAAGACGTTCAACCCTTCGAGCACGCGGTGCCGATCCACTGTCAGCGTGATGAAAGCGAGCGCGCCGAGGAGCCACGCGAAAACTTTGCGGCCGCGGGACAGCCGCAGCGCTCGGCGTTCGAGCATTCCGGGCTTCACCCGGGCCACGGCGCGGCGCGCGTTCAGGCGCGCGAGCTCCTCCGAGCCGACGTCCGGGTTGCCGACGACCCGCTCTACCAGTCGGAGCGCTCGCAACACCCGTTCACCGAGCTCACGATCCGCCGGAACCAAGAGTCGCTCGGCCACTCCCTCGGGTGTGGAGAGCGCGCGACGCTCCAGTTTGCGACGCAGCCAGAAGCTTGCCACGACGACGAAGAGCCCCGCGCCGGCGGTGACTCGAGCCCCCACTGTCCCGAAGCGGGCAATCAAACCAGCTCCAACGAGAGCGAAAGCGAGCGCCGCCCAAAACAGTGCGCGGAGCGCACCACGCTGGCGGCGTCTGACCCCATCGGCGAGTTCGGCGAGCGCGGCGTTGGCTTCCACGGCGGAGCCGGAGCTTAGCCCAAGGAAAGGTCGCACGCAGGAGTGCCCCATCGCACAAAATGCGAGTGACAAGGCTTCGCCAAAAGCGCATCCTTCGACCCGTGGACGCTGCCCGAGAGCGGCTCAAGCGAGTCGTCCTTTCCCTTCCTGAGCTTTCCCTGCGCGTGGAGTGGTTGCGCGAATACCTCCAGGCGAAAGACGTCGGCACGACCGCGCAAGAGCTCGACGATCTCTGCGAAGCGAGCGAGCGCTCGGATCTCGCCGCGCGCGAGGTCGTGCTCGCGCTCGTCATGTTGCTCGCGCGGATCGGTGACGCTCCGGCCACCGAGCGTTTGCGCGCGCACGCGGAAGAGCACCGTCTGCTCAGCCTGGAGCGCCTGCTGCGCCGGGCTCCGCTCCGCCAGAGCGAGCGTCCTCTCGATTTGACTCCGCCCGTTCCGGACTACGGCGCGGGGCGGGAGCTCACCGTCGGCGAGCGAAAGAGCCTCGCGCGTCTGCCCTCGCGCAACTCCTTCGACAAGCTGCTCGCCGATCCGCACCCCCTGGTCATCCGCCAGCTGCTCGAAAATCCGCGGCTCACCGAGGATGATGTCGTGCGCATGGCGACACGGCGACCCGCCCGGCAGGAGACCATCGCCGCCATCGCGCAATCGCAGCGCTGGATGCGCCGCTCGCGGGTGAGGCTCGCCATCCTGCTGAACCCGGGATCACCGCCGGCCCTCGCCGTCCCGCTGCTCGCGGTCTGCACGCGGAGCGAGCTGCTCGAGGTCATGCACGCCAATGACTCGCACCTGGTGCTCCGCGCCACGGCGCGGGAGCTCCTCGATCGCCGGCCTCCGCTCGCAGAGCCCGACAGCGCCGACGCCATCGTGCTTCAGTAAGTGCGGCCGAGGAGGGCGACGCGGAGGGGT
>JAEZYO010000077.1 GCA_023419055.1 Pseudomonadota bacterium
CCCCACCCCACCCGAGCCGCCACTACTCGTGCCGCCTTGGCCGGCCGCGCTCGAGCCTCCCGTGCCCGCACTCGCCCCTCCGCCGCTCCCGCCGCCCCCGGTCGCCGCCACGGAACCTCCGCTCGAGGAACCGCCGGTCGGCGCGGTGCCACCGGTCCCAGCACCGCCTGATCCCGCAGCGCTGCTTTCGTGACCGGGCTCAGGATCCGAGCTGCAACCGAGCAAGGAGAGAGCGAACCCCAAGAGGAGCGCTCCTCGACTCGCCGCGTGCAGCAATGCAGCTCGGACAGACTCTTGCCCTGACGGAGGAAGCGACGCGAGATGGACCTTCATGCTCGATCGGAAGTGACGCAAGGGTCCCGTTTCCGATCAGCTTTCTGGTCGGCAGAGCGGCGCGCGGGCGAACTAACGAGGAACCACGCGGATGTCCGGCTTCGGCGGAGCGGCCATGCCCCCGCCGATGTGGAAGCCCACGTGCGGCGGCTGATTGTAAGCCGACTGCTGAAACGAGACCTGCGCGCGGTACGTCGGGTCGTGCATCAGCGTGTAGAGGCGGCGCGCGGTGATGTCGGTCGTCGTGTAGACGCGGAGCGCCTGGTTGTTGGACTCGCGCCACACGATCTCTTCGCGCCAGTCACCGAACAGATCCGCGGTCAGCGTCGGCGTCGACTTCGTGCCGTTGTTCGACGTGCAACTGCTGCAATCGAGCAACGCTCCGTTGGCGCCGAACTTCGTGATCGAGGTACCGTCCTCGAGCTCTCTCCACTCGTCGGCGTCCCAGTAGATGAGGAAGTTGTGCGGCCCAGGTTTGCCGCCCAGGCTCTTGCCGTCCGCCGCCGAGTAGCGATCCGGTGAGGTCGCGCTCCAGAAGGCTGCCGCGCTGGTGTTGCTGGGATCGATGTAGTCGGAGACCCCGCGACCGTTGTCGTCGCCGCCGACCACTTCGACGTAGGTATCGCACGTTGCGATGTCGTGCACGTCGTAGCCGCCTTCACCTTCGTGCACCGTGAAGATCGAAGCCGGCTTTCCGACGATCAGCTCGCCCACGTGGAGAGCGTCGCCGTGACCGAGCCCGGTCGCGCACTGGAACTTGCCGTCGCTGCTGATGGTGGCAGCTCCGGGGACGATCTCCTGGGCGCCGTCGCCGTCCGCGTCGATCGCCATCATCGAGTGCGTTCCCTGACCTGCAGCCCCAGAGCTCGTGTTGCTGTCGTAGATCCAGTTCGTGGTGAGCTGACCGTCGCGATAGCCGAGCGCCGAGACCGTGAGCCGGGTGTAGTAACCACGCCCCTGGATGATGCTGGGGCGGCCGGAGGCTTCCTTGCCGTTGCCGGTGTCGCTCACGAACGCGACACCCCCGTTGAAGCGGTCGACTCGGTTACCGTAGTCGTCTCCCCAGCTCGAGACGGTCCCCCGCGGCACGGGGTAGCTCACCGTCGCGAGCTCCTCCCCGGTCTCGCCGGAAAACACGGTCAGGTACTCGGGCCCCGTCAGGACGTAACCGCCAGCGTTGCGGAAGACCTGACTGTCGTCATCGTTCGATGCCGGGCCCTTCTCGAGGTACGCACCGGTCCCGTCCTTCGTCCCGGGCGCCGTCTTGCACGCGATCTCGGCCTTGCCGTCGCCGTCGAAGTCGTAAACCGAAAATTGCGTGTAGTGCGCCCCGGCGCGGATGTTCGGGCCGAGGTCGATGCGGAACAGGCGCTCGCCGCCGAGCGTGTAGCCGTCGAGGAACACGTTGTCCGTCACCCCGGACTGCGAGTTGTCCTTCGCGTTCGAGGGATCCCACTTGAGCACGATGTCGAGCCGACCGTCGCCGTCGAGATCGCCGACGCTCCCGTCATTCGCACTGTACGTCCCGCCGTTCGCTCCGGTGGCGGGCGGAGTGAGCGGGATCGTCACGTAGTTGTCCGCCCAGACTCCCGCTGCCGCCGACTGCGCGCACTCGACGCCCTGGATAACGAGGCTGACCGAATACTTCGAGCTCTCGCTGCCGCTCGCGTCGAGGTAGTTCGTGCTGTCCGTGACCGTCGCGATCTTCTCGCCGTCTCGATACAGCGCATAGGCGACGTTCGACTCGTTGGGGTCGTACTCGTAGCCCATCATGCGCCAGCCGACGTAAACACCGCCGCCGACCTTCACGGCCACCACTCCGCGGTCGAGATCCTCCATCTGGAAGTGCCCAGTCGTGGGCGGCGCGCAAACCGCCGGGGCTCCACCGCTCCCGGAGGCTCCTGCGCTACCGGCTGCGCCGCCTGCGCCCCCGCCCGTGGCGCCCGCGCTACCTCCCGAACCACTCGCGGAACCACCCGCACCGGCAGCGAGCCCGCCTGCGCCGGAGCTCCCCGTGCTCGTGCCCGCCGAGCCCGCCGACGTACCTCCCGAGCTCGGCGAGCCCCCCGCGCCCCCCGTCGACGCGTCCGAGCTGCACGCGCTCGCCGCCACCATGAGCCCCAATCCGAGAAACAGCGAGATTTTGGTCGAGAACGCGCGCGGGTTGCTTTCGATCACGCTCACGAGTTGCACGCCGTGAGCGGAACCGGTCACGAAAAACGCGCCGAGCTTCACGGCGGCGGAGCGCTTTTCGACCCTTCTGCGATTTTCTTCACTTTCAGAAACCGCCTTCAACCCTCCGGGTGGCTCGAGCTCGACTTGGCGCGTCGCTTGCACCCCGGAGGTCGAAGGGGATCTCGACGATCACGACGCAAGGAGGACGTCATGCGTCAAACGAGCATGCACACCACCATCGAGCATCACACGATCCGGGATTGGGCCGAGCAGCGTGCCGCTCACCCCGTTCACACCGGAGCAGGGGACCGCTCGGCGCTCGGCATCCATTTCCGGAGCCAGTCGAGCGAGAAGGGATGCGAGCCCATCGGCTGGGACGAGTTCTTCAAAGAGTTCGACGAGCGCGGGCTGTGCTTCGTCTATCAGGAGCGCACCGACGACGGCGCCATCAGCCATGTCAGCCGCTTCGCGCAGTACGAGGGGACCGAGCCGCGCGGTCCCCATTGATCGAAGCCGCGCTCAGTTCTCGGGAGGCCCTTCCGCGCCGTCCTCGATCCACTGACGCAAGATCTCGAGCTGTGCGGGGGTCACCGTCGGCCCGTTCATGGCGGGGGGCATCACGCCGGTGATGCACTGCGCCTCCGACGTGGGCTGGCAATTCGCGGTCTTCGCCGTGTCCGACGCCTTGCGATAGAGCCAGCTGTTCTCCGGGTCCCCGGGGACGACGAGCTTGTACTGACCACCGCTGCGTGACGGCTTGTTGACCAGGCCGGCCACGATCGCTTTCGAGCTGATGTGGCCGCCGAGCGAGAGCTTCGCGTTCGCGCCCGTCTCCGCGTGGCAACCGCTGCACTTGTTCGTCGTGCTCTCGAAGATGGGCCGCACTTGCTCGTGGAAGAAGCCCGACTCCACGGGCAAGGGCTCGTTCGGATCCGGGAGATCATCGGGGTCGAGGTTGTCTCGAATGATCTGGATCTCGGTGTCCATCTCCTGACACTGCGCGATGAGGTCTGCCTGGAGCTTCGGATCGTCCGGCTGGAGCCCCTTCGCGATGCGATACTTCTCCCACACGTTGTCGATCCAGCCGTGGAGCTTCCAGAACATGTAGTTGTCGATGTTCGACTCGGTGTTGTTCACGCCGTGCGTCGTGTTGCCGGGCCGCGCCCACTTGGCGTGCAGCACGAAATGGAGCCCGACCCACGGCATCGAGGCAGGACCATTCGGGAGCACCTGCCCCACGTTGCACTGGAGCCAGAAGCCGAGCGTCCCCTCGTCGGGGAATTTCGCCAGGTTCTCCGGGTCGGCGATGTTGTCGCCGATCAGGCCGGCCTCGAGCACCTTCGGATCCCAATCCTCCCAAGCCGAGCGCCACTGGGGAGGCACGTCCTCGGCCTTCTGCGGAAACTTGGTGAAGCCCGTGAACTGCTCGCTGTGGTTGGGCCAGAGCTGCTTCAGTGCCTGAATCATGTGGCGATGGAAGACGAGGAACTCGTACCCGTCACCGGGGGTCTGACAGTTCTGATTCTGGGGGACGAGCTGAGTGAAGCCGCAGATGTTCACCTTGCTGAGCCCGCCGCCGCCCGGGAGGTTGCAAGCGCGGATGGCGTGCCACTCGACGTGCGCCGCTTGCCACTTGTTTTCGGTCATCCAGTTCAGGACCTCCGGCTGCACCGTCGTGTCCACGATGTCCGGGCTCATGTTGCCGGGCGGATAGAAGTCCGCAGCGCCGTCCTTCATGTTCGGATCCGAGTCGCTCGGGTGCGGCAGGTACCCGTTCAGGCAATGGTCGTGAATCGTCCCGGTGCCACCGGTCGAGCTCGAGCCGGCTGCTCCGCCGGTCGCCCCCGCCGTCCCGCCCGTGCTCATCACTTGCCCGCCGGTGCCCGCGGTTGCCCCACCGGGCGAGGCCCCACCCGTTCCTCCTCCACCACCGGTGCTCGAGCTCGACGCGCCGCTCGCGCCTCCCTGTCCGGGTCCTGGTAAGGAGCCCTGCTGATCGCTGCAGGCGCCGAGTAACAATGCGGTGACCGCTACGAACGTGGCTTGAGCTCGTCGGGCGTCGGAGGCAGGTGCGTGTATAGAGGACACGCACTAGCAGAGGAGGGAGCGCGCCTATCGGTATCGCAAATGTTTGCGCGCGATGACGTTTTCTGGTTCGCGCTCGAACCAGCCAGCAACTTTCGAAGTGCACGGTACGGCAGCTCTGCGCGATGTCCCGCGCTTCACTGCACGACATTGCCGATGAGAAAAACCTCATCCCCTATCGACTCTCGGTTCGGTGATCTTCGAACCAAAGAAAAGGGGAGCCGACACTTTTGCACGGCTCCCCTTGTGATGGCACCAGACGCTACTTGCCGGCGTGGCCCTGCACCGCGGCCTTGAGCTGCTCCTTCACGGCGTCGAGGTTGAACGACGCAGGCTTCTGGAGCGGCGGAAACTCGACGAAGCTCTCTCCGAACTTCATCACTACCTCCTGCACGAACACGAAGCGCCAGAACTGATACATCATCCAGCCCAGGTACTGCTGAGAGCCCGTGAGGCCGGTGCGCTCGTAGGGGTCGAGGCGCAGGTTCGTGAGGATCGGCATGTCGGGCTTCACGGTGCCGCCCAACCAGCCTTGCGGCTGATCGATGAAGCGGAACTTGTAGTCACCGACTCGCACCGCGCCGAGTGTGCCTTCCGCGAAGTAGAAGAGCTCATTCCGCTTCGACGCGCTCTTGCCCGTGATGAAGTCGAGCTGGTCGTAGCCGTCGAGGTGCGCGCGGTAGGTCTGATCGCCGAGCTTCATGCCCTTCTTCAGCTCGTCCACGATGTGGTGGTCCCCCGCCGCGCTGAGCAGCGTCGGGAACCAGTCGAGGCCCGACATGAGCCCGTTCTCGACCTTCCCCGCGGGGACGTGCCCCGGCCAGCGCACGACGCACGGGACGCGAAAGCCGCCTTCGAGCACGGTACCTTTGCCGCCGGCGAACGGTGTCTGACCGCCGTCCGGCCACGTGAAGTTCTCGGCGCCGTTGTCGGTGGTGAACACCACGATGGTGTTGTCGGCGACGCCGAAGTCTTCGAGCTTCCTGAGCACGCTGCCGACGATGTCGTCGAGCTGCGCCATGCCCGCCTCCGACACCGTCCAGCCGTTCTCCGCCGTGCGCATGGCGGTGTACTTCGCGGACAGGTGCGTGACCACGTGCATGCGCGACGGGTTCAGGTAGCAGAAGAAGGGCTTGCCTGCCGCGACCTGCTTTCCCATCCATTCGACGGCGTGGTCTCGAATCGCTTCGTCGATGGTCTCCATATCGTGCTTGATGCCTTGCGTCGGGTGCGGCGGGAGCGGCCCTTCGTCGACGATGCGCTGCTTACCGACGCGGCCCCAGCGCGGATCTTCGGTGGGATCGTCTTTGTCGGTCGCAACGCAGTGAAGCAAGTTGCGCGGTCCGACGCTCGACAGAAGATCCTTCGGGTAGTTCGGGTGAAACGGGTCCTCCATCGCGTCGAGGTGATAGAGGTAGCCCCAGAACTCGTCGAAGCCGTGCACCGTGGGTAGGTACTCGTTGCGATCGCCGAAATGGTTCTTACCGAATTGCCCCGTAGCGTAACCCTTGGCCTTGAGCGCAGTGGCGACCGTGGGCGCCTCGGCCGGCATGCCGAGCTTGGCTCCCGCCTGCCCCACGGTGGTGAGGCCCGTTCGAATGGGGATCTGCCCCGTGACGAAATTGGCTCGCCCCGCCGTGCAGCTCGCCTCCGCGTAGTAGTCCGTGAACATCATGCCTTCCGCGGCCAGGCGATCGAGGTTCGGCGTGCGACTGGCGAGGATGCCGCGATGATAAGCCCCGAGGTTCGACCAACCAACGTCATCCGCCATGATGAAGAGGATGTTCGGCTTCTTGCCGTTCGCCTTCTTGTGGTGTGCCATCTTTGCGTTCCCCTCTCGTGCGAGACGAGAGGTTCGTTGCAACCGGCAGACCCGAGAGGCGCCCAGCGGCAGTCCAGATCGCCACGAGCGCTACGACGCGTACGCGCACGACCTCTCGAACACGTCACGTCGTGCGCTTCATCAAGTCCGACAGCGCGCGCTCGAGCGCGCCCTTCCCGCCCTTGCCCGCGTAGACCACGGGCACGCCGCCGTCACGAGCCGCCGACACCAGCGGCTCGCTGTGCCGGTGCCCCACGATCCCTTCGAGCAAGACCAGGCCGCTCACCCGCCGCGCTCTCAGGCGATGCGACAGGTTTCCGATCGCGACCGTACCCTGACGGGTCGTGTCGATCCATTCGATGCGCTCCGCGACGTCCTTCGGCAAGGCGCGCGCGCGCTCGGGTCGCGGCACGCCTCCGACCACCACGAACGGCGCAGCGTGACTCGAGGGAGCGACTGAAGTGGGCTCGAACTCGATCGGTGCTTCCGCCGGCGTTTCCCCGTCCGTGTCCGCTTCGTCCTCGAGCTCCGGCAGCGCCAGCACCGCGTCACGCAGCGCGACGGCCAACCGGACCGCGTCTCGTCCGCCCCTGGGCTGCGGCAGCGCGTGCTCGCGAGCAAAGTCTCGCGCGACCTTCTCTTCGAGCGCGGCCGCGTACTCCGCGAGCGCTCGCTCGATGCGCTGAACGCGCTCGAGCACGGGAGCCCGCTTGCCGTGCAAGGCAGCACGGACTTGATCGAGAAACTGATCGAGCGGCAGCTCCGCCATGCGTCGAACCGTACCAAAGGGCTCGAACGATGCGAACGACGGTCGGCATCTTCCCCAGAAACGAAAAGACTTCTCCGCCGTGACCCACGCGGAGCCGCTCTGGCAGCGCACCAAAGAAAAACGCGGCGGCCCTCTCGAGCCACCGCGCCTCTTCGACCCTCGGGGGTCAGCTCACCAAACGCTCAAATGTCGTTCGGGCATTGAATCGTCGTGTACCGGAACTTGGGGTTGTCGGCGAGCTGCATCCAGTCGACCCACCAGTAGCAGCCTTCGCGAGCGCGCCCGGCCGGGAGCTGATCGCACATCGCCTTCACGCAGGCCTTCTTCTGCGAATGGTTGCCCGTGTTGCACTGCGGGTCCGAGGAGTCACCGGAGTAGAAGCCGCCGTACTGGGCGCCGAAGTCGATGTTGCCCCACTGCTTCTGACAGCCCTGAGTGAACTGGCCAACGCCTCCACCCGGGATCATCAAGTCGAACTGCTTCTGCGAGACGTCGCTGCCGGTGTTGCTCACCTTGACGATCATGTGCTTCCCCGCGATGAGCTGGGAGCCCTGATCGTTCGCCGAGTAGTAGCCCTGCCCCGTGAACTGAATGTGGTAGCAGGTGTTGCAGCTCGGGTTGGGTACCGCAACGTAACCGTAGGAGACGGTGTCGCTGATGGCGCGCGGCGCCTCGCTGTAGCACGCGTACGCCGAGCCGCCGTTGCAAGAGCTGCCACCGCTATCGTTCGACGTGCCGTTCTGCCCGCACGATTGAGCGCCCGCGTTCGTGGCGCAGTGAGTCTTGCAGCAGTCCCAGTAACGGCTGGCGTGGTACTCCTCACCGCTGGTGATATCCGGGAGCGTCGGCCCATTGTTGCCGGTGCCACCGTTGCCGCTGCCGGCGTTGCCGGAGCCGCCGCTGCCGGTTCCGCCGCTACCGCCCGAGCTCGTGCAGTCGCCGCACGTCTTGCGACAGAACTGACCGTTGTTCCAGTCCGCCCCGCACCAGTTCCACTCGATCGCGTTGTCGCAGTTCTCGTTCGGTGGCTGGCCCTCTTCCGCCATCGGCGGGATGTCGTCGCAAGGAGGTTCCGTGGTCGTCCCCCCCGTGCCTGCCGTGCCTCCGGCAGCCGCGCCAGCCGTGCCGGTTCCACCGTTCGCGGTGGTCCCGCCGTTCGCGGTGGTCCCGCCGGCTCCCGTGGGGTTCGCGCCGCCGTTGGCGGTCGCGCCCGTGCCGGTCGTGCCCGCGACAGCCCCCGTGCCGTTGCTACCAGCACCTGCGCCAGCTCCGGGAGAAGCGCCTGCGCCCAGCGAGCCCGCCGTGCCGCCAGGGCTATCCAGGCTGCCGTCCACGCAAGACGCAAGGCCGAGCGCCAGGCCGAGACCAGCCGTGACCGAGAAGGTAAACCGGGTGAGTTGTGTGAAGGCCAAGGTCCTAATTGGGTATCACTAGCGCTCGATGGAGGCGAGGCTGAACGGGCCAAAAAAAAGTGCCATTTGCCGCGAAATTCGTCGGCGATGGCAAATGTACACCGAGGGTGCCCGGAAGACGGGCCCGCCGCCGGCCGGCCGCGCCCATCTCAAAGGTGGAACCACTCCCGGACGCCAATTGGGCTGGTTTGACCACGTCCTCGACGCAGCGATCATTCGCGAGTGGAACCGGTTCTACATCGGAGACCGCACGACGAACTGCGCCCGACGCGACGGGAAACAGGCCACTAGGGATGGTGAACGCGTGTCGCGGCGATGAAGGCGCGTTCAAAGGGGCGTAACGCAACGCCCGCCGAGGGCGAGCCCCCTCACCTCGGGCACCTGGCTCACCCTTTTCGAGGTCGTCCCCATCCGTCCGTCGGCGCGCCGTTCGTGTCTCGAGGGCAGGACCAAGTCGAGGACGGCTCGCACCATCGTCGACGTCGCAAGTGAAGGTGCCCCTCGAGTCGTCATCGAAGCTTGCGACTCGCGCGTCTCGTCGTCACCTGTAACAACTCACGTCTTCGTCTTCGTCTTCGGCATCGAGCGATGCAAACCGGCGCGAGCGCGTTTGCGCTTCACGGAATCGTCACCCTCCCGGTATTGACAAGGTAGGGGGCGGCCCCCAGGTTCCCGTCGTGTCGGACTCGAGCGCGCAGATCCACTTCGAAGAGCAGGGCCCGGCCCTCAACGCGGTGGAAATCACGCGCGATCGTCGCTCGCCGGTGATCGCGTCGCTCCACCGCGCGCTCTTCGCCCTCGGCGTCGTCGTTTCATCGTACCAGGCAAGGGCCACTGCCACGCGCCTGGTCGAACGGGTCGTGCTCGAGCGTCGGGACGGCGGTCCCGTCGGCGGAGAGCTCGGGGCAGCCACGCGCGCCGCCATTTTGCCGATCGCGCTCGACTGAGCGCGCATGAGTCGAAGTGGAGCGCCCTCGCTGATCGAACGCTCCACTCGGACCTGGCGGCCAGCCGTCGCGTGCGCAGTCTAGGTGGACGCGTGCACGAGGAGGCCAGTGATGATCGAGGAAGTTCCGCTCGAGACGACGGCTTTTCCGAGGCTCGATGACGAGCAGATGACGCGCATCGAGCGCTGCGCCAAGGCGACCCCGCGCCATTTCCGGAAAGGTGAGGTCTTGTTCCACGCCGGGGACCTGAAGCTCGGCTTCTTCGTCATCGCGAAGGGTGAAGTCGCCCTCAAGGATCCGACGCCCGTCGCTGACGGGGTGCTCGCGACGCTCCAGGCCGGGCACTTCACGGGTGAGGTCTCCGACATCTCTGGCTCGCCCGCGTTCGTCACCGCCGAGGCGGTCGCTCCTACCGACGCCTACGAGATCACCCCAGAGACGCTGCGCAAGATCGTCGCACAGTGCCCCGATCTCGGGGACATCATCCTGCGAGCGTTCCTCGCGCGCCGGCAGCTCCTCCGAACCTGCCGCTTGTTTCACGGTCTGCGCGTGGTCGGTTCCCGCTTCTCCCACGACACGTTCCGAGTCCGTGACTTTCTGTCGCGCAATCGCATCCCGTTCGTGTGGCTCGATCTCGAGGGCGACGCGCACCTCTACGACCTCTTGCAGAGCTTCGGGGTGAGCGCGAAGGAGACCCCGATCGTCGCGTTCGGCTCGACCCAGCTCCTCAGGAACCCGAGCAACGCCGAGCTCGCCGGGGTGCTCGGTCTTCATCGGCCCCTCGAGAAGCTCTACGACCTCGTGATCGTCGGGGGTGGCCCGAGCGGGCTCGCGGCGGCGGTGTACGCCTCATCAGAGGGCCTGAGCTCGCTCGTGCTCGAGCGGAGCGCCCCTGGGGGCCAGGCCGGCATCAGCATGCGTATCGAGAACTACCTCGGCTTCCCCGCGGGCATCACCGGGGGCGAGCTCGCGGATCGCGCGGTGCTCCAGGCCGAAAAATTCGGGGCGGCGCTGTCCACGCCGTCCGCGGTTACCCGGCTCGCTTTCGACGAAATCTACCCCGTCCTTCACCTCGACGACGGCAGCAGCGTGGCTGCGCGCTCGCTCCTCATTGCCTCGGGCGCCGAATATCGACGGCTCGACGTGCCAGGGTGCACCGATTTCGAAGGCACCGGCGTGTACTACGCCGCGACGCAGAACGAGGCGGAGCTCTGCCGCGGGCGCGACGTGATCGTGGTCGGAGGCGGCAACTCCGCGGGCCAGGCCTCGGTGTTCATGGCGGGCCAGGCGCGGCGCGTGTACCACCTGATCCGAGGAGCCGATCTCGGAAAGAGCATGTCGAGCTACCTCGCGCAGCGCATCGAGCAGACGCCGAACGTCGAGCTCATGACGAACACGGTGGTCGCCAGCATGCACGGCGACACCGAGCTGCGAAGCGTGGACGTCGAGAACACCCGCACCGGAGCGCGCCTGCGCCTCGAGGTCGCGGCGCTCTTCTGCTTCATCGGCGCGGTGCCGCACACGGGCTGGTTGAACGGCTCGATCGACACCGACTCCCACGGCTTCGTCCTCACGGGCCCGACGGTACCACCCGAGCCCGGTGAGGTACGCCGCGAGCCGTTCCTGCTCGAGACGAACCACCGCGGAGTCTTCGCGGCCGGAGACGTCCGCGCGGGCTCGATCAAGCGCGTCGCGTCCGCGGTGGGCGAGGGTGCGATGGCGGTGCAGTTCGTCCACGAGCACTTCAAGCAAGCTTGAGTGGACACCCGTTGAGCGCCGGGCCGCTCACGTGCTAGCGGAGACGTCGATGGACTCGGCGCTTCCCCACGCAGGCTCGGGCAATTCGCCTCGTCGCGTACTCTTCGCGAGCCTGATCGGCACCGCCATCGAGTTCTTCGACTTTTACATCTACGCGACCGCCGCGGTGCTCGTGTTTCCACAGCTGTTCTTCCCGGCGAGCGACCCGACCTCGGCCACGCTCCAGTCGCTCGCGACCTTCGCGCTCGCCTTCTTCGCGCGGCCGGTCGGCTCCGCGCTGTTCGGGCACTTCGGCGATCGCGTCGGGCGCAAGGCGACGCTCGTCGCTGCCCTGCTCACGATGGGCCTCAGCACGGTCGTGATCGGGCTCCTGCCGACGTACGCGTCCATCGGCGTGCTCGCGCCCATCTTGCTCGCCTTGTGCCGCTTCGGTCAGGGGCTCGGCCTCGGCGGCGAGTGGGGCGGCGCCGTCCTGCTCGCGACCGAGAACGCGCCTCCGGGCAAGAAGGCGCTTTACGGCATGTTCCCGCAGCTCGGAGCGCCGGTCGGCTTCCTGTGCTCGACCGGCATTTTCCTCGCGCTCACCGAGGGCCTGAGCGACCAACAATTCTTCGATTTCGGCTTCCGGGTCCCCTTCCTCGCGAGCTCGCTGCTCGTGTTCGTGGGCCTCTACGTGCGCCTGCGCCTCACGGAGACTCCGGCGTTCCAGCGCGCCATCGACAACGACGAGCGCGTGCGAGTGCCGATCGTGACGCTGGTGGCGGAGCACCCCGGCAAGCTCGTGCTCGGCACTTTCGCAGCCGTGGCGACGTTCGTCTTGTTCTACCTGATGACGGTCTTCTCCTTGAGCTGGGGCGTCTCGGCGCTCGGCTACACGCGCAAGGAGTTTCTCACGTTGCAGATGGTGGGCGTGCTCGCCTTCGCGATCACGATCCCCGTCTCCGCCCTGATCGCGGACCGGCGCGGTCGCTGGGGCATGCTCATCGCCGCCACCATCGCGATCTTGCTCTTCGGGCTCACCTTCTCGACGCTGTTCGCGTCGAGCTCCCGCGTGAGCGTGCTCGCCTTCCTCACCCTCGGCCTCGCCTTCATGGGCCTCACCTACGGCCCGCTCGGGACCGCGCTCGCCGAGCTCTTCCCGACCGCGGTGCGCTACACGGGCGCCTCGCTGACCTTCAACCTGGCCGGTATCGTCGGTGCGTCCCTCGCGCCGTACGCCGCCACCTGGCTCGCAAGTAACTACGGGCTCGCCGCGGTGGGATACTACCTCTCGCTCTCGGCGCTCGTCTCCCTGATCGCCCTTTCGTCGATCCGTGCGCGCCTCGCCCGAGAGAACTCGTGATGGATGGTTCGGTGCTGGACGAGGCGTTCGCGCTGCCCGACGAGGCCGAGCAGGAGTACTCGTTGCTCGGGCTCTCCAAGCTCGTTCGACAACGCGGAGGCGAGCACGATGCGCGCGCGTGAGCGCATTCGAGGCCTCGCGCTGGTCGCGCTGGTCGCGGTCGTGGCTTGCAGCGATCGAGGTCAGCCGGTCGACTCGGCGCCCCCTCCTCCGATCGCCGCGCCGCTCGTGACGGTGCCCGCGAGCGCCAGAGTACCCTCGCTACCCAGCGCTCCACCTCCGAACTTCGAGACGCCCGGCGGAGTCGACATGCTCTGCAGCCAGTTCTCGGCGCTCTCCCTGCCTCCGAGCGATCAGCCGTCCCCGGCCGAGCGGAGGGCGCTCGCGGCGTGCGACTCGGAAGCGCTCTACTACGGCATCGGGGTGCGGCCCGACTTCGAGAAGGCGCGTAAGTGCGCGTACGCCGAGCTCGAACGTCGAGACCGAACGTCCTTCGGCGGAGCCGACCTCTTGATGATGCTCTACGCCAACGGCCGCGGGGTCCCGACCAACTTCGACCTGGCGCTGAAGTTCGCGTGCACTCGAAGTACCTCGGACGCAGGTCGTAGCAGCACCGTCGCCGCGCTGTGGAAGGCTCGCGCCGGCGCGGGGCTGACCCAGCGTTTCGAGGTCTGCGCCGTCGACCAGACCGAGGACGTCGTCGCTCACTGCGCGGCCCGGGACTCTCGCATGGCCGGCGTCAAGCGCGAGGAGCGCAGGGTCAAGGCCGTCATGGGGCTTCGAAGCCGGGAGCTCGCGGCGCTCGAGAACGCGGCGCAGGCTTTCATCGAAGCCCGTACCCGGAACGAAGTCGACGCGAGCGGTTCGACGCGCGCCGTGGCACGGATCGCAGAGCGAGATCGGCTCGCCGACGAGTACGTCGAGCTCCTCGAGAAGCTCGCCGATTTCAAGTTCTCCCCTGCTCGCTCCGAGGGCTCGGAGGCGCGCCTTGCCACCTTCCATTCGCAGCTCCTCGCGTGCAAAGAGCTCTCTTCCGCTTCGGCTCGCAACAGGGGCATCACCCGGCCCGGCCTCGTGAAGGCGCAGCGCAGCTGGGCCAAATATCGAGACGCCTGGCTCGCGCTCGTCGCAAGAGCCCGACCACGCACGCAAATCGCCGCCTGGCGGAGCCTGCTCGCGGAGCAACGGTTGCAGTCCCTCGAGAACCTTCCGGTTTGTCAGAAGAAGTAGGTTGCCTCGGGTCGCGGACCGGCCCTTGGTTTCCGGAGAATCGATTCGTCGACAGTGTTGCTGGGCCGCAACACCTTGCCTGCGGTCACGCTACTGAAACGACGCATTCTGGAGGCTTCGGCCTGGCACTCCGCTTGCTCATGAGACGACCACCATGAGGTGGTCTTCAGGGCTGTTCCTGCTCGCTTTCGCCCACGCCGGCTGCTACCGAACGACCAGCCTCGACCTCCGCGAAGTCGACCTCGTCGAGCCGACGCCAGAGAAGAAGCTAGCGGTCCGCTCCACCGACGGCACGACGAAAATCTATGCCGCCGATCGCGTGCGCGTCGAGCTCCGGACCGGTGACGAATCACAGTTCGAGGCACCGCTCAGCGCTCGCGTCGGGAAGGATCAGCTGGGCATCGCAGACGCAAACCGCGAGCAGAGCTACTCGCTCCGAGAAGTCGACGAGCTCGAGCTCGAAGCGGACGCTCCGGGCCGTCCCTGGGTGATCGCTGCGGCCACGCTCGGCACCGCGGTATTCGGCGCTGCCCTCGGGGCCGGTACGCAAAGTTGCAACGACGAATGGGGCTGCCTGGGCCCCACGATGGCCGGCCTTGGCGGCTTCCTGATCGGAGTCCCCGTAGGGCTCGCTCTGAGTATCCCCTTGAGCGCGACGCTCAACCCGGAACGCAAACCTCGGCCACGTTGGGGCGACGAGTGAGGCGCCGACCGCGCGCTCAGCGCTGGACCCCAACGCACGAACGTGACCGTGTCACGCCGCGACGCCCTCGGCCGATCCGTAGCCGGATCGACCGAGGGTTCAACGAGGGCCCGTCACGACACCTGCGCCTTGCCGAGCCTCCACCCCGACGGTGATCACCTCGCCGACGTGGCGCGCCTGTTCGCCGCGTTCGACCTCGACTTCTCGCGCGTCAGCCCGGTGCGCGGCCTCTCGACCTCTCCCGGCGTGATCGACCGCGTTCGTTCCGAGCGCTTCACTCTGGTCTTCATCGACGGCGACCACTCTTACTAGGTCGCTCGCTCGGACATCCTCAACTTCGCGCCTCTCGTCGAGCCGGGCGGCTACTTGGTCGTCGACGACGCCGCCACCGAACTCCCGGGCTCCGGGTACTTCAAGGGGATGAAGGAAGTCTCGCGTGCCTGTCGCGAAATTGACGAGATGCCCGAATTCTCGAATGTGCTGAACATAGGGCACCACCGCATTTTTCGGCGAACGAGGTAGAAAAGAGCCGAGCCGGTAAAGAGCCCAATACCGGGATTCACCATCTCACTCTTGCGGTAGTCGCTCGGCGTCCACACCTTTCAAACTACGAGCTTCGCCGAGAGGAGGGCGTATCGTGCTCCACGTCGAACCGGTTCAGGGGGATCGAAGGTCGCGCAAGCTCGACCTTTCGATCGAGGCCGCCATCTGGGGGACTCCGCTCGTCGGAGCCGGCGCGCTGCGTGAGGCGGCGATTCGCGACGCCGGAGCCCGCCCAGGCGACGTCGTTTATCTTTCCGCCCCTGCAGACGCCCAGTTTCGGGCGCCGACGCCCAACGCCTCCACGCTCTATGGCTACGTCGACCTCGATACGCACGCAGGTCCGTTGGTGTTGGACATGCCCCCTGCGCAAGGTGCTGGTCTCTTCGGCTCGATCCTCGATGCCTGGCAGGTGCCGCTGGCGGATCTGGGTCCAGCTGGAGAGGACGTGGGCCGTGGCGGGAAATACTTGCTGCTGCCCCCGGGCTACGACCGCTACGTGCCGGCCGACTACGAACCCGTTCGCCTTCGGACCTTCACGGCCTACGCCGCCTTGCGCGCGATACGTGAGGACGGTTCGACCGCCGGCAACCGAAGAGCCCTCGATCTCGTCCGCCGAATTCGGGTCTACCCGCTGGCACAGGCGAAACACCATCCACCTACTCGCTACATCGACGCCTCCGGCAAGGTCTTCGACGCGATCGTCCGGTACGACGAGACCTTCTTCCCGCGGCTCTCGCGGCTCCTGAACGACGAGCCCGTGCTCGAGCTCGATCGCGCCTTCGTCGAGCGGCTTCGCGAAATCGGCATCGAGCGGGGGAGCCCCTACTCGCCGAGCGCCGGGACGCGACAGCTGCACGAGCGCGCCGCGCGAGAGGCTCACGAGAGGCTCGTCAAGAGCGCCGCTACCGAGGGTGCTCGGTACTGGATGCAGCAGCGCTGGCGCTGTCCGAGCGTCATCGGCTGCCGCACGGGGTTCAGTTTCGTGGTGCACGGCAAGCTCGACATCGATTCGCGCGCGCTCTTCTGCTTCATCTCCTACGCGCCGCCGAAGCGCATCGGAAAGGCCACCTTCTACTTGATGACGTTCAGCGACGGCGACGGTCAGCGCCTGAACGGCAGCAACACCTATCGCCTGCTCGTCCCGCCCAGAGTCCCCGCGAGCCAATTCTGGTCAGCGACGGTTTACGACGCGGAGACCTTCACCTTCCTCGAGGGTTCTCCTCGCGTCGAGCTGAGCTCCTACGATCCTGCGCTGCGACGAAACCCGAACGGCTCGGTCGAGCTCTACTTTTGTCCCACCGCGTCTGCCGACCCCAACTGGGTGTTCACCAGACCGGGAGCCAGCTGGTTTACGATGTTCCGCTTTTACGGCCCGAGAGAGTCCTTGTTCGACCGCAGCTGGCAGCTCCCCGACATCGAGCGAGTCCACGTCTCGTAGGCTCCTTCATCGAGAAGGAGCGCCACTACGCGCAGCGGCTGCGCAGGATGACGCATTGCGCCGCTCGCTCCGTGCAGCATGCTCGCGACTAGGATGGCGTCGAGCTCCGACTCGCGTCGCGCGAGCCGCGTCGAGACCAGCGAAGGTATGGGCGCCGCGAGCTTCGTCGCGCTCGCCCTGGCGACGCTCGTCACCCTGCTCTGCTTCCTCTTCGTGATCGTCCGAGAGCGCGGTGGCCCGCTCCCGAGCGTCGGCGCGCTGTTCCGATTCTTGAGCGAAGAGCCTTTCATCCTGCTCTTCTCGACCATGGCGGGTGGTTACGCGCTCGGCAAGATAACGCTCAAGGGACTATCACTCGGGCCCACGGCGGGCTCGCTCCTGGTCGGGATCGGCGCGAGCTCGTGGGCGAGCGGACGCCACGGGGTCGACTTCGAGCTTCCCACCTTCGCCAGCACGCTCTTCTTCAACCTCTTCATGTTCGCGATCGGCATGAAGGTCGGACCTCAGTTTCTGTCCGGCCTGCACCGCGGCGCCAAGAACTACCTGATCCTCGCGTTTCTCGTTCCGCTGGTCGCGGCGGCCCTCGCCGTCGGGTCGAGGGCGATCTTGAACCCGCCTCCCGGCGCCACGTCCGGGGTCTTCGCCGGCGCCAACACGGCCACGCCCGGGCTAGCCGCCGCCAACGCCGCTTTCGCGAGCGGAGCCGTCACGCTGCCCACGGGCGTCGGGCGGAACGAAGCGCTTCAGGATCTCTCCACGGCTTTCGCTTGCAGCTACTGCGTGAGCGCCGTCCTGTTCGTCGTGTTCCTGAAGCTCCTGCCGCAAGTCTTCGGGCGCGACGCCAGGTCCGACGCGCGCGCCTTCGAGCGCGAGGTCACCCGCGGTGGCGCCGCGTTGCCCGGGGCCGCGGCGAGCTTCTGGCCAGGAACCTTACCCGTGCAGCAGCGAACTTATCGCATCGAAAAGCCTGACGCGACGGGCAAATCCGTCGCGGAGCTCCGGGCTGAACAACCCCTCTATGTGATAGAGCACGTCGGTCGAGACGGAGCGAGCGTCCCCATCACGGACGATCTCGTGCTCCGCCCAGGCGACTCGATCAGCATCTTCGCGCGGGTGCCGCTGCTCTTGGAGGCGGCGGAGCGCTTCGGTACCGAGATCTACCAGGCCGATGCGCCGCAGCGCGAGCTCGAGACCGTCGAGGTCGTGCAGAAGAACCCGGCGGTGGTCGGCCTCACGCTGGGTGACCTGGTGAAGGATCTCGGGCACGGGCTCTACCTGAACGCGATGTTCCGCGCAGGTGACGAGGTCCCGCGCGGCCGCGACGTGGTCATTCATCAAGGGGACGTGCTGCGCGTCACGGCCGCCCCGGAGCGCATCGCTCGGCTGGAACGGGAGCTCGGCCCCGTGGTTCGCTCGAGTCTCTCGACCGATCTCCTCACGCTGGCGCTCGGGCTCTGCACGGGAGCGCTGATCGGCGCCATCACCATCCCCATCGGCAGGATCGAGTTCACTCTGGGGTCACTCGCTCTGCTTCTGGTCGGGATCGCCTTCAGCACGTTGCGGACGCGAAATCCCGCGCTGGGAGGCCCCTTCCCCGAGCCTGCACGGCAGCTCCTGGAGGATCTCGGGTTGAACGTCTTCGTCGTCGTGCTCGGGCTGAACTCGGGAGCGGGCGTCATGCGCGCCGTCGAGGCGGGGGCGCTGTTGCCCGCGTTCGTGACGACGCTCCTGATCGGGCTCCTGCCCGCGCTCACGGCGTGGCTGGTCGGGCTCTACGTCCTCAAGATGAACAGCGCCGAGCTGCTCGGCGCCGTGTCGGGCGCCCGCTGCGCGAGCTCCGCGCTCCGCTCGGCACAAGAGGTGAGCGAGAGCACGGTGCCCGCCGTCGCCTATCCCGTGACGTACGCCGTCTCGAGCTTGCTCATGACGCTCATCACTTACATCCTCGCGCTGAGCGAGTGAACGAGCGAAATCTTTCCTCGCGAGCGCCCGCGCGTGCGCAATCTCCCCGGTTGACGGAGTCGGGCGCAGCGAGCAGATAAACGTCGCACCACCTCGGTCCAATGCCGAGGACGACGGCACTCGGTGTGAGAAGAATGCCGCTGCGGCACCCTTTCGGAGGTTGGATCATGCGCTCGTTCGGTGGGTGGAAGTCGTGTTCTGGTCTCGCAACCCTGCTCCTCGCGAGCGCCTGCGCCGGCAGCGGCGTGGTCCCTACCGCCTCGCCGGGCGCGGGCGCCAAACCCGCGAGCCCAACCCCCGTCGTCGCCCTCCCGCTCGGCGTACAGGCGCGCGCGACCTCGGAACGACAGGTCGCGCAGAACGACGTGTACCAGCAGGCTCTCGCTAAGGCGTACTCGTCCCTGAAAGGCGTGAGCGAGGGCAAGAACGCCGACTACATCCCCGCCCTGGCCAAGGTGGACTCGAAGCTCTTCGGCATCGCGCTCGCGACCGTGGAAGGCGCGGTCTACGAGGTCGGGAGCGCACGAGAGGAGTTCTCGATCCAATCCATCAGCAAGGTCTTCACCCTGGCGCGCACCATCGAGCTCATCGGCGCGGAGGCGGTGGAGAAGCGCATCGGGGTGAACGCGACGGGCATGCCGTTCAACTCGATCATCGCGATCGAGATGAACAAGAAGACCACGCCGGCGATGAACCCGCTCGTGAACCCGGGGGCGATCGCGACCGTGGACGCGCTGCCGGCCTCCGACTCGAACGCGAAGTGGACGCTGATCGCAGGGACGTACAACGCGTTCGCCGGGCGCACGCTCGGGCTAAACCAAGAGGTTTACAAATCCGAGAGCGAGACCAACACGCGCAACCGCGCCATCACGAACCTGCTCCAGGCCTACGAGGTCGTGAAGGGCGACGCCTCCGTGGTGCTCGATCTCTACACCCGTCAATGCTCGCTCAACGTGAACGCGCGCGATCTGGCGATCATGGGCGCGACGCTCGCGAACGGCGGCAAGAACCCGGTGACGCGCCAGCAAGTGGTGCGGCCCGCGACGGTCGAGCACGTGCTCGCGGTGATGGCCACGGCGGGCCTGTACGAGACGACCGGACAGTGGATGTACGAAGTGAGCGTCCCGGCCAAGAGCGGCGTGGGCGGCGGCATCGTGGCGGTCGTACCGGGCAAGTTCGCGATCGGGACCTTCTCGCCGCCGCTCGACGAAGCCGGAAACAGCGTGCGCGGGCAGCGCGCCATCAAGTCCGTCGTCGACGACCTGGGCGGCGGTGTCTTCACCTCCAGCCCGGCGGCGGCGAGGACCCCTTGAGCGCGTGGCGGCTCGGGGGAGTCGCCGTCGTGATCGTCATCGCCTCGGCGCTCGCGGGGCCGGTCGAGGCACAGGAGGCGCCCGATGGGACGGTCACCGTCACGCCACCTCCGCCAGAGCCCGTGCCGGAGGACAGACCAGCCGATGCTGCGGCTGCCGCAGGCGCCCAGGAGCCCGCCGTCGAGAAGCCGAGCCCGGACGCTGCCGCCCCCGAAGAGCGCGAGACCTTCGGCGCCATCGATCCGGGCAAGGGGTTCGAGATCGCCACCACCAAGCTCGGCACCATGAGGGTCAGCGGCTACGCCCTGGTCCGCTACCTGGACCAACTCCCGGAGGATCAAACCTTCGTCGACCACCTGGGCCGGACGCACGTCGTCGACACGCGCCGAGACATCCAGTTC
Organism: Pseudomonadota bacterium; assembly: GCA_023419055.1. The sequence continues at coordinate 20,234 of JAEZYO010000077.1, forward strand.
CACCGCGTGCTCTTCACCTTCACGGGTTGGATGTACGATCCGGACTTCAACTACGCCGTCACGATGTGGACGGTCAACTCGACCACGCAGGTGAACATCGTCGGTTGGTTGAGCTACACCTTCGGGAAAGCGGCCACGCTGTACGGCGGCGTCGGCGGCTTGCCGGGCACGCGGTCGCTCCAGGGCTCTCACCCTTATTGGTTGGCGCACGACCGCGTGATGGCCGACGAATACTTCAGGCCGGGCTTCACGATGGGGCTCTGGCTCACCGGCGAGCCCGTCGACACGCTGTTTTACACCGCGATGATCGGCAACAACCTGAGCACGCTCGGCATCACGGCGCGCGAAGACACGCGCCAGTTCGCGGGCTCGGGGAGTATCTGGTGGCAGCCGACCACGGGCGAATTCGGTCCGCGCGGGGGCTTCGGCGACTACGAGAACCACGAGCGGCTGGCGACGCGCTTCGGCACCTCGTTCACTCACTCGCGCGAGAACCGCTTCAGCGATCTGAGCCAGAGGAGCCCGGACAACACGCAGATCCGGATCTCCGACTCCTTGCTCCTGTTCGAGACCGACTCGCTCGCCGAAGGCGTGACCGTCGACTACGCGACGTACGACCTCCTCGCCATGGACGCAGGCTTCAAGTACCGAGGCTTCTTCCTGCAGGCAGAGTATTACCTGCGCTGGCTCAGCGACTTCGACGCTACCGGACCGCTGCCGGTCGACGACATCTTCGACCACGGCTTCTACGTCCAGACCTCGTACATGGTGCTGCCGGAGCTGCTCGAGCTCTACGCCGCGACCTCCCACGTGTTCGGCGAGTTTCGAGACAGCCACGAGGTGCTCGGCGGCGGGAACCTCTTCCCGTTCGACACGCGCAACCTGCGGCTGAACGCGCAGGTGATAGGCGTGGATCGCTCGCCCGCGAGCAGCTTGTTCGGCTTCTACGTCGGCGGTCAGAAGGGCGTCACGGTGTCGGCGGCGGCCTCGGTCTTCTTTTGAAGCGCTTCGGAGGTGCGGGTCCCATGCAGCATGGTCGTTCCCTACTCGGTGTCGTCGCTCGCTGGCTGTCGCTCTTGACGGTGTTCGCGCTCGCGGGCTCCTGTCACGTGGCGCCGAAGGCTCCCACCAGCCTGGGCTCCACGGCGCAGGCGCAGCCTGCGGCAGGCGTCGCTCCGCAGACCTACGCCTTCAACGACTGCCACGTTCACCTGACGAACTACATCCAAGAAGGCATCGACGCTCGCACCTTTCTCTCGGTGATGGGCCGGCGCGTCAAGCGCGCGGCGCTCTTCGGGATCCCGCTCCAGCAGCTCTGGTCTCACCGGGTGTCGGGAGACTACGGGCCCACGTACTACCTGAACGCGGACACACCCCTCTACTATTACTCGTTCACGGACGCCTACATCGCCATGGCGTACCGCTCGCTCTCCAAGGCGGAACAAGCGCGCCTCGATCCCATGATCACCGGCTTCAACCCGGCGGACATGTACGCGGTCGATCACATCAAGCGCGTCCTCCGCACCTTTCCCGGAGTCTTCTCCGGGATCGGCGAGTTTACGATTCACAAAGAGTTCGTCTCCGGGAAGATCGCGGGGGAGACCGCGAGCCTCCAGGATCCGGCGCTCGATCGCGTGCTCGACTTCGCCGGCGAGGCGGGGCTCCTCGTGCTCATCCACAACGACGTGGACGTGCCGTTCGCCAAGCGAGGCGACAAGCCCGTGTACCTCGACCAGATGCGCGCCCTCCTCGCGCGCCACCCGAAGACGACCATCGTGTGGGCGCACGTCGGGCTCGGCCGGGTGATAAACCCCGTGCAGGACCACGCCGCGATGGTCGAGAGCTTCCTGAAAGATCCCGCCTTCTCGCACGTCTACTTCGACATCTCTTGGAGCGAGACGGCCAAGTACCTGACCGCAAGCGCGGACACCATCGCCATATCTGCAGACCTCTTGAACCGGTACCCCGATCGCTTCTTGTTCGGGACCGACGAGGTCGCGCCGCCGAATCAAGAAACGTACCTTCGTGTCTATTACGAGTACGCGTCGCTCTTGAACAAGCTCGACCCCAAGGCGAGCGAGAAGCTACGCCTCGGCAACTACGAGCGCCTGTTCGACGAGGCGAAGCGCAAGGTGCGCGCCTGGGAA
>JAEZYO010000192.1 GCA_023419055.1 Pseudomonadota bacterium
CTCCCAGCTTCAGTGGACTCAGGCTGATCTCGATCGGGAACTCGGAGCCGTCCGACTTTCGGCCGAAGAGCTCGAGACCCGAGCCCATTGGTCGCGCCTTCGGAGCCTGCCCGAACTCGGTGCGGCGGATGACGTGTTGCGCGCGCAGCCGCTCGGGGACCAGGAGCTCCACGGAGTTTCCGCAGAGCTCGGAGCGCGAGTAGCCGAAGAGCCTTTCCGCCTGGCCGTTCACGAGCTCGATGGTGCCCGCTTCGTCGACGACCACGATCGCGTCGGGCGCCGACTCGAAGAGCCTCTCGAACAGGCTCGCGCGATCCTCAGGGTCGGGCACGCGGGAACCTCACACAAAAGCTCGCGCCAGGGGCGGCGTCCTCGACCCAGATCCGGCCGCCGTGCGCCTCGACCGCGTGCTTGCAGAAGGTAAGGCCGAGACCTCGCCCCGAGCGCGTCGCGCTGCGGTCTCCGCCCAGCTGGACGAAGCGATCGAAGATGCTCTCCTTCATCTCCGCAGGGACGCCGGGACCCGCGTCGGTGACCCGGAGCTCGACCGCGCCCTCGTCGCTCTCTTGGCTCGAGACCCGCACGCGCGAGCCCTCTGCGCCGTGCCGGAGGGCGTTCTCGACGAGGTTCTCGAGCACTCGGCGCAAGAGGTCGGGGTCCGCGTCGACGCTCGTGGCAGAGAGCTCGCTCTCGAGAGTGAGCTCTCGCGCGGCCGCGCGGGCGGAGTGCGCTTCGAGCACGTCGGCGACCAGCGCCGGAAGCTCGACGCTCGTCACCTTGGGGACGAGGTGCCCCTCTTCGCTCTTGCTGATGTCGAGCAGGTTGAGGAGCAGCCGCATCAGGGCGCGCGTCTCCTCGCGGATGGAGGAGACCGCCCTCTTGGCCTTGTCGCTGAGCGAGGGGTCGCGGAGCAAGAGCTGGGCCTGGAGGTCCACCGTGCTCACCGGGTTCTTGAGGTCGTGCACCACGAACGCGGAGAGCCGCTCTTTCTGTAGCTGAAGGCGCGTCATGTCGTCTCGCTGCCGCCGGATCAGGTCCACGTGCTCTCTATTCTCGGCGTTCAAGCGCCCGAGCCGGAGGGCCGCCTGGACTCGCAGCACGAGCTCCGTCGGACGCACCGGCTTGGTCAGAAAGTCGTCCCCGCCGGCCCGGAGCGCGGCGTCGAACGTGTCGACGTCCCGAAGCGCGGTCAAGAAGACGACGGGAGTGTCGGCTCCGCCCGGAAGTCCGCGGATCGCTCTGCAGACCTCGAAACCATCCATTCCGGGCATCCGGACGTCCAGCACCAGGCAATCCGGCTTCTTGTCCTCGAAGACGCGGATCGCGTCCGCTCCGTTCGCGGCGAGAAGCACGTCGTAACCCTCGTCTTCGAGCGCCGCCTGAGCGAGCGCTCGATTCTGTTCGTTGTCGTCGACGACGAGGACGGTGGGTGGCGGTGCGGCCGAAGCTCCCATGCGAAACGAGCCAGACCTTAGGCCAGCTCGGAGCGCGGTGCCACCCGTGCGCGCCCGATCGCGAGTCAGTGGTGGAACACGAGCGGCAGGTTGCCGTCGGCGGAGACCCGGTCAGTCTGGTGATAGGTGTGCCGGCGCCCGTGACGCTCGCGATGCTGCTCGCACCAGAACTCGCGGTTCTCCGTGACCCGACGAGTCTCGACGCAGCGCGGGCAGGGTGGTTCGATGGTAGGAACCGGCTCCGGCGCCGTCCGCGGCCTGACCACGAGCACCGGGCACGGCGCGAGCCGGATGGTCATCTCGGCGACCGAACCCAGGAGGAGCCGCGGGACGCCGCGCCGCCCGTGCGTACCCACCACGACCAGGTCGGCTTCCACGTCGGCGGCGAGCTGGGCGACTTGCTCGGCCGGCTTGTCCGCTATCACGTGCGTCACCACGCGAGCCGGTGCTGCGCGCTTTTCGAGCGCGCGCTTCTCGAGCGCTCGGCTGACGTATTGCTTGAGCTCGTCTGCACATTCACCCGCTGCGACGACCTTGCCGTCGGCCGTCGTCATGAGGTCCGGAGTGAGGTAGGTCTGCGGCGGAAGCACATGGAGGACGTGCACGACCGCGCCCGGCTTCTCCGCGGCGGCGTCGAGCGCGGATTCGAGCACGAGGTCCGAGCTTTCGGAGTAGTCGACGCCGACGACGACGGTGTACGGATGCGAATCGTTCTTCATGGGCTCACCTCGACGCGGGCCGTTGCAGTCCGCGTGCCAGGCGATTCTCGAGCTCGACCGCGCTCCTCTGGGCAAACCTTGCGTTCACGCGGTGCGGCTCCGCAGAACTTGCGCTCCGCTACTTCGCAAGGAGCGAGCAATGAGCTCACCGCTGACGAACGTGATGGCGATCGAGACCGCGACCGCGGTGAGCGCCCGAGCGCCGAGGGGAGTCAGCTCGAGGAGCGCTCGGAGGGGCGGCCAGAAGACGCACGCCGCGCCGAAAGCCAGCCCCGCCGCGACGGAGAGGTGCAGCCAATGATTTCGCCGCGGCGGGGTTGCGATCCGACGGGCCGGGTACGCGCTCACGAGCTTGGCCGCGAGCTCGTAGAGGAACACACAGGTCGCGGTTTCGGCGAGGCCGAGCCCGGCGCGTGGAAGCACGACCAGGAGAATCAGGCCGACCACGCCTTTCGAGACGCCGTCGAGGACGATGAACCTCATCGCTTGCCGGTCTAGGAGCGGCGTGTCCGGGCGCCGCGGAGCGAGGCTCAGGAGCTGTTGATTGCGGTCGACGGAGAGCGCGAGCGCGGCTGGCCCGTCGCCGAGGAAGTTGATCCAGAGGATCTGCAGGGCCGTGAGCGGAAGCAGGAGCGAACCCTCCGGCGTTCGAAGCCCGAGGAAGATCGAGCCGACCGCGCCGCCCAGCACGAGCAGCATCAGAGCGACGTTGCTCGAGAAGGTGAAGCGCACGAAGCTCATGATGTTCTCGTAGATGCCGCGGCCCTCCTCGACGGCCGTGACGATGGTCGCGAAGTTGTCGTCGAGCAGCACGACATCCGAGACCTCGCGCGCTACCTCGCTCCCGCGCTCGCCCATGGCGACGCCGATATCGGCCTTCTTCAGGGCGGGAGCGTCGTTGAGACCGTCACCGGTCATGGCCACGACCTCGCCGTTCGCCTGCAGCGCCTCGACGATGCGGAGCTTGTGCTCGGGTAGCGTCCGCGCAAAGACGCTCGTCGTGTCGAGCGCCCGCCCGAGCTCTTCGTCCGAGAGCGCGTCGAGGTCGGCGCCGGTGAGAACACCGCTGACGTGGATGCCGACACGCTCGGCGATCGCCCGCGCGGTCGTGGGGTGATCGCCCGTGATCATGGCGACGCGGATCCCCGCGTTCTTCGCGGCGCGAACCGCTGCCTCCGCCTCGGGCCTGGGGGCGTCCCACAGCGACACGATGCCGATGAAGGCGAGCCCGCTCTCTGCATCCCCGGGCCCCGACGCGATCCCGAGCACTTTGTGGCCCGCTTTCGCCGCGACGTCGGCGTCACGCTGGATGCGGCTCTTGGCTTCGTCGGAGAGCGAGCAGCGCTCGATCACCACTTCGACCGCGCCCTTCACGTAGCAGCGGCGTTCGCCTTGCGGCGTGAGCACGGTGGCGCGCATGAACTTCCAACGGCTATCGAACGGGCGGGTCGAGACGCGCGGGTACGCGTTCCGGAGCGCGGGGACATCGGCGCCGCGCGAGGCCACGTACTCGAGGAGGCCGCGCTCGAGGGGATCGCCGGCTTCGACGGCGTAATCGGCGTCGTTGGCCAGACAGAGCGCGAGAAGCGCCTCGTCCTCGTTCTCGGCTTGCAAGCGATCGACGAGGATGCGGTTCTGCGTCAGGGTCCCGGTCTTGTCGGAAGCGATGACGGTGACCGAGCCGAGCGCTTCCACGGCCGCGAGGCGCCGCACCACCGCCTTGCGGCGCGCCATGCGCTGGACCCCGAAGGCGAGCACGAGCGTCATGACGGCGGGCATGCCCTCGGGGACGACCGCGACGCCGAACGCGACCGCGAACATCACGACCGCGGAGAAGTGGCCGAACCCCTCGTACGCGAGGCCGGCGACGACCAGCGCCAGGCTCAGGACGCCAACGTAGATCGCGATTCGACGACCGAGCCGATCGATGCGCCGTTCGAGCGGCGTCTTACCGCCTTCGATTCGCGAGAGGGTCCCGGCGAGCTTTCCGACCGCGCAGCGTTCACCGGTTCGCTGAACCCGCATGACCACGTGACCACGCGTGAGGAGCGTTCCGCTGAAGAGCTCGTCGCCGTCCGCCTTGTCCACGGGGACCGACTCTCCCGTGAGGAGCGACTCATCGACGTTCAGCGATTCCGCCTGCGTCGCAAGTCCATCGGCGGGAACGCGATCGCCCGCCTCCAGGCGCAGGGCATCTCCGGGAACCACCTCCTCCGCGGGGACGGAGACGAGCTCTCCGTCGCGGAAGGCGAAGACTCTCGGCGCGCTGAGCTTCTTCAGTTCTTCCAGGGCTCGCTCGGAGCGGTACTCCTGCAGCAAGCCGAGGAGCGCGTTCAGGACCAGAACACCGAGGATGGCGAGCGCTTCGATGGGCGTCCGCTCGGCGCCTTCGTGCAGCCAGGCCGCAAGATCGAAGAGCAACGCAAAGACCAGCAGGTAGATGAGCGCGCTCTGGAACTGCCGCAGGAGGCGCTTGAAGAAGCTCGTGCCTGCGGGGCGGGGGAGAGCGTTCGGTCCGACTTCCGAAAGAAGCCGGCTCGCCTCCGCTCGCGTCAGCCCCAATCGGTCTGCGTCGGTCATGCGAGCCGGGAACTGCAGACCGCATGCCATCGACTCTGGACCGCGGCGGCATGGTACTTGTAACGAGCGCTACGTGACCATTTCCCGTGACCCACGGCTCGGCGTCGACGAGCGACGGGCGGAGCGCCTGGCTAGCCTCGGCACGCTAGCGTCGGGCCTCGCCCACGAAATCAGAAATCCTCTCAACTC
>JAEZYO010000411.1 GCA_023419055.1 Pseudomonadota bacterium
CATTGATGCCGGGGCGTCTCGCGACGCGCCGCTCGAGACGGATTCGCGTTGACGATCTTCGCGCGCCTCGATTAGCGTACGCCCCGCCGCTCGGAGAACGACTTTCTGGTCGCCCGAGCTCGTCGACAACCTGCGAAGTTAGAACGAGAACGATGACCCGGCAATTCTCGAAGGATTCTCTGGCGGCGGTGCTGGCCCTGGGCTTTTTGGCGCTCGGCTGCGAACCCGGCGGTGTGGGTGACCCCTGTACCCCCGAGGACGAATACACTCAGGACTTCAGCGGATTCTCCGTCGGCGAGGTTAACGTCGAGAGCCGCTCGTTCCAGTGCGAGACCCGCATCTGTCTCGTGAACCACTTCCAGGGCCGCGTCAGCTGCCCGTACGGCCAGACGACCGCAGCCATCGAGGGCGACGCCACGACCGGCGAAGGTCCGAAGGCTGGTAACGATCCGGCGCGCTGCCGCATTCCAGGCACCGACGGCACTGACCCTGTCAACCAGGTCACGGTCCCCGTGCAGGCGCAGCTCGAGGCGCGCCAGACCGACAAGGCCGTGTATTGTTCCTGCCGCTGCGATGGGCCGGACGAGAACGCGCGCTACTGCGAGTGCCCGAGCGGCTACAAGTGTGAAGAGCTCGTGAAGGAGCTCGGTCTCAGCGCCGCCGGCCAGCTCGCTGGCTCTTACTGCGTGCGCGACGGCACGAGCTACGACTCGACGAACCCGAAGACGTCCGAGAACGGTCCGACGTGTATCGGTGAATCGTGCGGCAACGAGGGTAAGAACCCTTGCAGCGGCAACTGCCTCTGATCGCCTGCTAAGGAATCGAACGCGTGGCCACTCGTCACGCCGCGGGCGCTCTCGCCGAGCGAGCGGTGGTCGAGTGGCTCGAGCGTCACGGTTACTCCATCGTCGCGACGAACCTGCGGCTCGGGCACCTCGAGCTCGACATCGTCGCTCGTCAGGGACCGGTGATCGCCGTGGTCGAAGTGCGCACCCGCGGCGCGGGCGCTTGGACCTCACCCTTCGGTAGTATCACCCCGCTCAAACGAGCGCGGCTCCGTCGCGCGGGCGAGAGACTCTGGCAGCGCCGCTACCGGAACGATCCGACCGTCGAGCGTTTGCGCTTCGACGTCGCGAGCGTTCGCTTCGTCGGTGGTGAGCCTGAGGTCGAGTACGTGGTGGCGGCGTTCTGAAGGGAGAGGTCGAGCGGCCCCCTCACCCGTCGAGCGCGGACTTCATCTCGGCGCGCAGCGAGTGGAGCGGCTGAAGCGCTTCTTCGCTGGCCTTGCCTTCGAGCTGCGTGAGCGCGCTGTCGAGCTTGTCGATCTCGTTCTGTTGGCGCTCCCGGAGGTGGATCACCATGCCGCGAAACGCCTCGAAGAAATCGACGAGCTCGTCACCCTTGCGGAGCGGAGACGGCACGCGCAAGTGGCCCTCCCCCACTTCCTTGAGCTGGCGCTTCATCTTGAAGATGGGGCCTGCCACGCGGTGGGTAACCACGATGCCGGCGAACCCGATCACGACCACGAGCGCGGTGAGCGCGGTGCAGAGCGCGACGAACATCACCCTCTGCTGTGACGCGATGTCGGCCGACTGTTGCTTGAGGTTCGCGGCCTGCGCCTCGAGGGCTTGCTGCTGCTGCTTGAGTCGCTCGTCTTGCTTCGCGGCGTCGGATTTGAACGCCTCGAGCAGGGCGGGGTTGTCGCCGTAGACCGGGTCCTTGACGATGTTCATCTGGACCACGGCGCTCACCTTCTGGCTCTCGGCGACCACCTCTCGACCGCGAGTGACGACCTGTTCCCCCTGCTCGACGGCCTTCTGGCTCTGCGCCAGCACCTGACGGCTCGTGCTCCAGAGAAAGATGCCGAGGCACGCGCTGATGACGAGCGCAATCAGCACGAGGTACCCGGAGTACTTGAGCTGAAAATGCGAATCGAGGAGGTAGTTGCGAAAGCGTCGCTGATGCCGACCGGAAGTGACCGGGGCGGTTGCCGCTTCTGCCATGGTGTTAGACTCCTTGGCCCTGCTCGCGGAGCGCGTGTCCGCGAGCGAGCGTTCTCCAAGTTCCTAGGGTAGGTCGCTCCTGAGGCACGGAGCAAGAACGACGCGCGCTTTGAGGGTCTGCACGACTCCCTCCGATCTCACTGGAACGCCGCTGCGCGTTGGACGAAAACCTTCAGCGCCGACTCGCCGGTGTAGCGGAGGAGCTCGTCCTCACTCGCGGTGTCCCCCGGCTCCACGCCCGAGATGCTCGCCGTGCGAGTGAAGCTCCCGAGCATGACGCGGCCGGGATAAGAGAACACGACGATGGAGACCTTCACGGTCAGGGTCCCCCCCGTGTAGTCGAAGGCGGGCACGCTCGGAGCGAGGTAGAACGCGCGCATTGCCTTGTTTTTTGCCATCCTGAGCTTGGCCTTGTCGGGGGTTTCGCTCATCGGGGCGAAGGCCACGCCCCCGGCCGCGGCGGCTGCCTCGCGGAAGGAGTCCCTGAACAGCTTGTCGACGGATGCGTCAGTTCGCCCCGACTTGTCGGAGACCTTACCGAGCTGGATATAGAAGCGCGTCGATTCGTCGATCACGGGCTCGGCGCCGCCCTCGATCGAATCGATCGCCTTCTGGATCGTCGCCCGCACCGACTCGCTCGGCTCGGACGCGAGCCGGGACTTCAGACACTCGCCGCCGCCGAGGGCGAGCTTGCCGAGCGCCGCGGCTGCTGCCGCGCGCACGGTCGTGTTCGGATCGGAGAGAGCTCCACACAGCGGAGCGACCGCCCCCGGGTTCTTGGAAGCGCCCAGCGCCAGCGCCGCCTGAGTTTGTACTCGAAAGTCCCCGCCGCTCTTCAGCGCGGCGATCAAGCGCTCGAGGCTCGCTTGCGCCGACGCCCCTGAGGCGAAAAACCAAACGCACGCCGCAGCCAGCGCTGCAACACGCCTGCTCGTTCGCATATCTCTCCAATCTATCACGCCGACCTGATGCCCGAGGCTCTTTCCGCGACCGCGACGACCTCGCCTGACGCCATTTCGATAGACGAGACGTGCATCGCCAAGCTTCACTCGAGCACGCCCGGCGACAGAAGGGTAGACTCCGCGCGTGCTTTCCGGGCATCGACCGCTCGCAGCTTTAGTGCTCGCCTCCGCGTGGCTCACACCCTCTGCGCTCTTTGGCGCAGAGAACCTTCGTGTTCGCGGCGGAGCCAGCGTCGAGGCGACGGGCAGCGTCCTCGAGACTCAGATCGAAGTGAAAGGTGTGGTGCGGGACGACACGGGCCGGCCCATTGGTCATTCGACCGTGCGTCTTCGTCTGCTCGAGCGTGAAGGCGGAGCGCCGCTCCCCTTGCCTTCCGCAGATGCGTGTCCACCGAGCCCGGCGCTTCGCGAGACGCGCGGCCTCCCCGGTCAGTCCGACGAGTACTCGATCGATACGGACGAGAACGGAGCCTTCTGCGCGCGCGTTCCGAGCGAAGAGCGAGGCGTCTTCGAGCTTACGTTCTCCGACACTGCGGGATACTACGACACGGCTCGCCGTGTCCTCGCCGTGGATCGAGCGCGCCTCGGTATCGAGCTCGCCTTCGTCGCGCCTCCGACTTCTCTCGCTCTCGAAAGCGCTCGTCATCAGATCGCCCTCGAGATCCGCATGCGGCCTCTGCCGGAAGTGCGTCCCGAGCTGCCGGTCGAGGTCTCGATCCCCGGGCGTCCATTTCGAGAACAAGTCGTCGTCAGAGCTGGTGAGACGACACAGGTGAACGTGCCGAGCAGCGAGCTTGGCCCGCCTGGTCCGCTCGAGCTCGTAGCTCGGTATTCCGGCACCGATCGCTTTCAGCCGACCGAGACGAGGGTGCGCGCGAGTGCGACCGCCCGCGTGGTCATGACGCTCGCTGCTCCTCCGGAGCCTGGCAGGGCGGAAGAAGGGATTCCGCTCCGCGTGGCCGTGGGCTCGGCTGCGGGAGCGGTCGGGTCGGGTTCGGTCGAGGCGCGGATCGGAGACGAAACGATCGGCATCGCCAAAGTGCACTCGGGGATGGCGGAGCTCACTCTTCGCTTCGACGCCACCCGCCGCAGCACACCGGTAGTCCTCTACTACCTCGCCAGCGAGCCCTGGTGGCTCGCGTCCGAGCCGCTTCAGATCAACGTTCAGACACTACCGCCGAGCAACTGGGGCCGATGGCTGTGGTTGCTGGCGCTCGTGGTCATCGGCGCGTGGCTCCTCACGGGATGGTGGCGTCCAAGGCCGGTGCCTCGAGCGAAATCGGCGGCGCCTCCTCCGCCACGTCGCGCCGAAGCAGCTCTTCGCGTACTCGAGGGCAGCGACGCGAGCGGCGCTTGGACGGGTCGCGTTCTCGACGCCCACGATCGGGTCCCGATCCCTGGAGCGAGCGTCGCCCTGGTTC
>JAEZYO010000327.1 GCA_023419055.1 Pseudomonadota bacterium
GCCCATCGAGCGCCACCGAGATCTCCGCAGACGAAAGCGCCAGCATCGGGAAGCTGCGGCGCCCGTCGAGATCGAGCACGAAGAACGAGGTCCCCTGCCCGCTCTTCAAGATCTTGTATGCCGAGTACGCGCTGCCGGGCACGTCGAAGACCTCGTCGACGGCGACCCCGATCTCCTGCGTGTCGAGGCTCCGGTACGCTTGATCGGCGGTCTTGCCGAGCGCCCAGAAGCCGACAGCGGTGGCTCGGTTGCTGAAGAGCAGCGCGACATCCCCCGACTCGGGGCGATTCGCGATGTCGTCCGTGACGAGCTTGATTCCCGAGAACGCGTAGTCGAAATCGACCTCGGTGACGTTGCTGGTCACCGTGTCGACGAGCTGCGCGGAGCTCGTGGCCGGCACCACCGCGGCCAGCCGCACCCCGCCGTCCGTGTGGACGTACTCGATGCTCGACGCGGCGCCGCCCACGTCGACGAGGTTGTACGAGACCGAGAAGATTCGATCCTCTTCGCCCGACTCCGGCGCGTGAAGCTCGAGCACGCCGACGCTCGTGTCGTCGGAGAATCGAACCGCGAACTGAGCGTTGTTCTCGCCGTCACCCGGGTAGTAGACGACCTCCGCCGGCGCGGCCTCGCGCCCGGCCTCGTTCTCCGGAGAGCCCACCGTCACGTGGTGATCGAGGTCGAGCAGATCGACGAGCGCCACGTCGTGTTCGCGCTGCACCAGGAGAAAGCGCCGCTCGCTCCCGTCCGGCATGAGCAGCGGGCGCGTGAAGCTGAGCCGCTGAGGGCGCCCGCCCTTGCTGTCGAGGCTGACCGCGACGGGCTCGCCCACCGTGGTGAGGTCGACGAGGATGAGCTCGTTCGGGTTCGTGACGTAGGCGCCCGAGCTCGCCCCCGAGTCGTAGATGACCGCCCACTCGCCCTGGTCGTCGACGACGAGGCCCGAGAGCGCCTGCGCGAGCTCGTCGTCGCGCACCACGTGCGGCTCGCCCGCGCTGGATTCGATGACGGTGAAGCGCGGCTTCTCGTCGTCGGGGTGGCGGCGCGGCGAGACCCCGCGCGACAGCACGAAGAGCTGCGTCCCGTCCTTCGACGCCTGCACGCGCGTCACGTCGCGCCCCACGGGCACATAGTGCGCTCGGAGATCGAGATCGCGCGGCGCGCTCAAGAACACCACCCTGTGGAGTGACTGATCCACCACGGCGACCGAGCTCGCGAGGCCGACCGTTCCGCCGCTCTGGAACTGCGTGTCCCAATCGCCGGAGCGGTCTCCACAACCCATGAGCAAGAACAACACTGCGCCCAAGCGCGCGCGCGACCAGAGTCTCGTCGTCATTGAGTCACTTTCGCTGAAAGCTCGAAACCGGTGAGGGTGTGGGCGTCGCCACTCGAAAGATCCACGAAGGTGATGCGGCCCTCGGGGTGAAGCTGCGCGACGAAGGCCTTGCCGCTCCGCAAGACGCCGATCGAAGAAGGCGGGCTCTTGAGCGGGACGAACGTCTCCGCCAGGTTCTCGAGCTCGACGACGTAGGCGCCGTAGCGGCGGTTCACGTCGTCGCGCGTGGAGAGCAGGGCGTGCTCACCGTCCGCCGCGAACGCCATCGAGACCGGCGGCGCGTCGGTCCCGACCACCTTGACGATCCGATCCATCTGCGCGGGCACGACCGCGAACACCCCGGCCTTCGAGCTCCCGGCGGGCGTCTTCCCGAGCACGATGGCGTGCGCCGCCCCGGGCGCGACGAGCGCCGAAGTGACCGGCGCCTTCACGTCGACCACGCGAGTCACGGCGCTCGCGAAGTCGCCGTCCGAGACGAGCACCGCCCCGACGTGCGAGTTCTCGAAGGCGGTCGTGTAAAGGACGCTGAAGCTCGAGTCCGCCGAGACCGAGACGCTGCGCAAGGTCTCGGACGAGAACGACACCTCTTCCGAGAGCGCGCCGTCCTTGGTCGCGGGCAGAGTCACGAGCGCGCCGCCGACGACCGCAGAGAGCGTCTCACCGTCGCCCGACAGGTCGAGATCGGTGATCGGCGCGCCGAGATCACGCGTGGTGAGCTCCGCGGTCTCCAGATCCACCACACCGAGCTCGGCGCTGCCTTCTACCCTGACGAACGCGAGCGCGCCGTCGGGCCTCACGCTCACGTCGCGCGAGCCGGGCTCGGCGATGGGATCTTCCGTGAGCTCGACGAGCGCCGAGACGCGCGGAGCCTCGTCGAGCTCGATCACCGACAGGCCGGGCTCGGTCACGACGAAGGCGCGCTCCTCGTCGTCCGAGAAGAGCACTCGCGACGGACGGAACCCGACGCTGAGCTCGAAGGCTTCCTCACGGTCGAGATCGATCAGCGTCAGATCCTGGAAGCCGAGCGCGGGATCGGGGTCCTCGATGCGTGACGCCTCGGTCCAGGCGATGGCCCAGCGCCCGCTCTTCGAGATCGCCCAAACGTTGGCGCCTTCGTGCAGCGGCAGCTTGGCGGTGCTCTCGACGGACTCGTCGTCCGCGCGCAAGAGCGAGGCCTCGCCGCTGCCGGAGTTGATCACGATGGCGCGGTCCACCCCGTCGCGCTCCGGCAGCGCAGCGAGCTCGGTCGGGCCGAGCCCCGCGTCCGCGAGCCGCACCACGAGCGTCTCCGGATCGATGACCGCGATGCGTCCGCTCTCGGGGTTCGCCGACCAGACGTAGCGCCCGGTCACGACCGGCGCGCGATACGCGCTCTCGATCTCTTGTTCGGGAGGCAGCCCTCCGTCCATGCCGCTCCCGGGCTCACCGGACGAGCTGCCGCCGGTGCCCGCGTTGAAAGAGCCGCCCGTCCCGAAGTTGGGGTCGCCCGTACCGACACCCCCCTCGGCGAGCTCGGCGTCCGAGCCGCAGGCCGTAGCGCCGAGCATCAGCACGAGGCTCGCCGCTCCGAGCACCGAAATCTCAATTCGACCCATAGTCCACCTCGTCCGCGAGCTCGAAGCCGGTCACGGTGCGCGGACTTCCCGTCGCCAGATCCACGAAGGTGATCCGCCCTTCCGGGTGACGCTGCGCCACGAAGCCCTTCCCGGTCTCGGCGACGACTCCAGCCGCGAGCGGCACGCTCGGAAGCGCGATCGCGTCGTTCGAGAGCGCCGGCATGCGGACCACGTGAACGGCGTGCCCCTCGGTACCGTTGGTGACGGTGACGAGCGCGCTCCGGCTCGGGGAAGGAGCGATCGCGATGCCGGCGGGAGGGGCCTTGGTGGGCACGATTTTCGGCGGGAGCCGCTCCTTCAACGGAACGATGCTGTAACCCCCGGGCATGCTGCTGCCCGCGAGCTGTCCGAGGAAGGCGATGGCGTGCGCGCCGTCGGGCGCCGGGAAGACCGCCTTCACGGGGGCCTTGGTGACGACCGTGCGGAGAGCCCACTCGCTGGGAGCTCCGCTCATCGAGACGATCACGAGGTGATCGCTCTCGACCGCGTTCGTGTAGAGCACGCCCACGTCGCCGGTGTCGGCGAGCGCGATGCTGCCGACGCGATCGCTGATCTCGAGCACCTCGAGTGCTCCAGGGTCGTCCCAAATATCCGGCAGCGCCAGCACGACCAGCAACGAAGTGTCGGAGGGCCCCGAAGGACCTCCCCCCGCTTCACCGCCAGAAGCACTGACGCTGCCGCCACCCTGTCCCGCAGCGTCGCCGGGTCCACTTTGTCCGGCGACTCCTCCTTCACCACCCCCAGCTTCACCACCACCCCCGGCAGAGCCGTCCGGCTCCTCACCCGCCCGCGCGCGAACCACCGCGTACGCTCGGGTCGCGTCGGGCGAGAGGTCGAGATCCGTGACGGCTCCCGGTAACGACACCTCCGCCTTCTCTCCGCTCACCAAATCGACGAGCTCGAGCAAGCTCGACCCCTCGCGCCGGACGAGCGCCAGCGCGCCGTCGGGCGTCACGCTCACGTCGCGAGACGACGCGGCTTCGCTCGGGGTCACCCCGAGCGGCACGTCGCGCAGCACCTTCGGCGCGCCGTCACCCGAAAGGGCAATCACGCTGATGCTCGCCTCGGACACGACGAACGCTCGCTTCTCGTCGCGGTCGAAGAACACGCGCGAGGGCCGGTAGCCCACGGTCAGGCGCCGGCTCTTCGGCTCGGATTTTGCGTCGCCGCGCGTGATCACGCTGACGTCCTGGAAGCCCTCGGTTGGGTCCGCCTGCTCCACGATCTGCGCGTTGGTCCACACGACGACGCGCTTACCGGACGGCGCCACCTCGAGCGAGTTCGCCCCGTGATGAATCGGCACTGATTGGCTCGTGATCACCCCCGCCGAACCGCGCAGGACGCTCGCGGTGTTGGTGCCCACGTTGATCACGAGCGCGGCGCCTTCGTCCGGGTTCCCGCTCGCGAGCGGCGCCAAGTAGGTGGGGGCGAGCTCCGCCTCACCGGTGGTGATGTTCAGGGTTTCGGCGTCGATCAGCGCGACTTTTCCGGTGTCGGGGTTGGCCGTCCAGATCCAGCGACCGCTCACCACCGGCTCGCGAAACGTCTCTTCGAGCTCTTGCTCGGGAGGCAGACCGCCGCTGCCACCGCTACCACCAGTGCCAGCGCCGTTGCTCGCGGCGCCGCTGCCTAGCCCAGGGCTGCTCGCCAGGTCCGGCTGCGCGCTCATCGAACACGCGATGACCCATCCAACCACGACCACTGGCAGGTACCGCCGCACGTAACCTCCAGCCGTGCGGTAAAGCAAGCTACGGGCCAGTTCGATTTCGGCCGCAACTTCACAATCGCGGTCGCCTCGTCAGCACCGATGGGTGACAACGGTGTCGCGGTAGTGCCAGCGAAGAGGTCTCTCGTTGCCTTCGACGAGAGACCCTTCGCGCCGATTCAGTCGAGTTTCAGGATGAGATCTCGAGTGACGAGCTCAATAGGAGAGCGCCTCTGACCACGTAGTCACGGTCCACTGCGTGTCGAACAGGTTCTCGATCGACGGCTCGGCCGCGCCGCGGCTCGCGCCATGGCCTTCGGATCTCGATCTCGTCGCTGCGCGGGATGTCCGCCATGAAGCAGGTGTTGGCGTGCGCGAGGCTGAGCGAGAGGTGGAACTGAACCTCGTGCAGATTGAGCGACCGAATCTGCGTCGGGTCCCCCTCCGACGCGTCGGCGGCCCCGTTCGCCAACGCTGCATAAATGCCGCCCGGCGGGATCGTCACCGGCTCGGGCTCCGAGCGACGACCAGACCGCAAGCACGACCCTGAACAACGTTCTTCGATTGATCGATGGACGCGAGTTCCGCGTGCGCGCGCCTGCACGCCGGCCCGTTGCGAAGGAGGTCGAAGGTGCCCTTTTACGGCGCGGTGATGCCGGGCTTGTTTTGTTTGGCGAAGTACGCGCGCAGCACTTCACGCGCGAGCTGCGGAGCCTTGATTTGCCAGGTCGGCGTGTTGACCACGAGAGTGCTGAACGCGACCTCGGGCGCTTCCGCCGGAGCAAAGCCGACGAACCACGTGTAGTGACGGTTGTTCTTGTGATCGGTCAGCGTGCCGGTCTTTCCCGCAACCTCTACGCCGGGCAGAAACGCCTTCCCCCGTTCGTCGTGGAAGCTCTTGTACGCCGAGCCGTTCGAGACCGTCTGCAGCATCATGCGCGACACCTCTGCCGCGGTCTCGGGCTTGATCGCCCGCCTGACGACGCGAGGCGGACCGTCGTCGGTCCAGAGAACGTCTTTGCCCTTCGACACGTTGCGGATGATGCGAGGCTCCAACGTGACGCCGCCGTTCGCGAACGTTTGAGCGAGAGACGCGGCCGCGAGCGGAGAGAGCGTGGTGTTCCAGAAGCCCGCGGAGGTGCGCGCGAACTCGAGCGGATCCTGCGGGATGCTGATCTGCGTCGGCTGGTTCGGCACCGCGAAGGGCACCGGCGATCCGAACCCGAACGCGCCGCCCGCCTGGGTCAAGTCCTCGGGGGTGAGGTGCTTCTTCGCGAGCTTGCCGAAGACGACGTTGAGGCTCCGCCCCATCGCGATGCCGAGCGTGGCGCACCACTTGTCGCGACGTGGATCGTCCTCGAGCTCGTCGGGCTCGATGCGGCTCTTGCCGCCGTGGTAGCACTGCTCGGTCTCCGAGCTGAGACCGGCTTGCTCGACGAGCGCGGCTCCGGTGACGACCTTGAAGATGCTCGCCGCGGGCGCGCCGGCGCGCACGTTGACGTCGAACTTCTCACCTTCGTTCACGTAGCTCGCGTACGCGAGCACCCGGCCCGTCTTCACGTCGAGCATCACGACCCCGCCTTCCGGGATCCGGTACCGCTGCATTTGAGCCCGGGCCGCCCGCTGCACGACCGGATCGAGGGTAAGCTCCGCGGTCCGGCCGTCCGAGAGGGGAGCCGTCACCCGCTGCGGGCGGACATCGAGACGAAGGAGGTCGAGCCCGTCGAGCTTGGGAGGCTCGGGTTCCTTCGGGCGTGCGAGCTTGTGCAAGGGCGTATCGAGGTCGATTCGTCCCTGCACGACGGGCACGAGCGCGAAAATCGCGCCTGCGGCGGCGCCGACTCCGATCCACCTGCTCCAGGGTCGCATGGCTCATGGGGAGTTATCGGGACAGGCCCGCCTGGGCCAAGAAAGGCGAAGCCTCCATGTCTGACTCGTTCTATGCTTCAGGTGAACGGCCAGAGGGCCGCCCAGGAGGTCCGAACCATCACCCGCCCAATGAGCCAACCGAGTTTCTCCGCCAACCTCGAGGTGGAAAGCACTCAGGTGTTGATGGCCCTCTCCGGACCGCAAAATGCGCTGCTTATCGAAGTCGCTCGCCAGAGCGGCTGCGAGGTGAGCCTGCGCGGCAACACCATCTATCTCACGGGTGACGAGGGGGACGTGCGCGTGGCGCACCGCTTCCTGCGTGACGCCGCGGTCCTCGTCAGCAAGGGCTTCGAGATCAGCACCAACGACGTGGCGGTCAACGTGCGCGCCCTGCGCTCCGACCCGAACCGCTCCCTCGGCGACATCGTCGACGAGCCGGTGCTGGTCACGCCGCGCAAGCGCGCCATCGTCCCGAAAACCTCGGCGCAGCGCGCGTACGTCGAGGCGATCAAGACTCATGATCTGACCTTCGGTATCGGGCCGGCCGGCACCGGAAAGACCTACCTTGCCATGGCCATGGCCGCCGCGTCGCTCCTCAACAAGCGGGTGAAGCGCATCATCCTCGCTCGCCCGGCGGTCGAGGCGGGAGAGAAGCTCGGCTTCTTGCCGGGCGATCTGGCCGAGAAGGTAAACCCGTACCTTCGCCCGCTCTACGACGCCATGCACGACATGATGGACTTCGAGAAGGTCGAGCAGCTCCGCGAGCGCGGCCAGATCGAGGTCGCGCCGCTCGCGTTCATGCGCGGGCGCACGCTGAACGACTCCTTCGTGATCCTCGACGAGGCGCAGAACGCGACCAGCGAGCAGATGCGCATGTTCCTCACGCGCCTCGGCTACGGCAGCAAGGCGGTGGTCACGGGCGACGTCACGCAGACCGACTTGCCGCAGGGCGCGCGCAGCGGCTTGCGCGAGGCGCGCCAGCTGCTCGAGCACATCGAGGGCATCGCGATCTGCGAGTTTTCCGACGCGGACGTCGTTCGCCACCCGCTGGTACAGAAGATCATCGTGGCGTACGAGCAGCGCGATCGGACGGACGCGGCCCGCCGTGCCGCTCGTGACGCTCCGAACGGCGAACGACCTACTTGAGGTGACGGCAGTCCGCCGGCACTCGCGGGATCCTTCATGACGAACGAAACGCCCACGGCACCGGCCGATCTCCGCAAGCTCAGCCCGCGCGCGAAAGGCGCGGTCGATCTCGTGAGCAAGCTCGCGCAGGGGCTGGCTCAGAGCCCGCGGCACTCCGGGGACAGCGTCTCACGGCCGCACCCGCTGCTCCTCATGGTGCGCCGCGCGTCGTTCACGACCGTCGTCGCGCCGTCGTCCGTCTGGGACAGCGCGCGCAACCTCCTCGCGCCCTACACCGACGCCCTCGCCTCGCTCGAGGCGCGCCTGCTCCTCATCGGCAAGCCCCGCGACCCCGATCTCGACAAGGCCCTGAACCTCGGGCTCGCCGCGCTGCTCCCGCCCGAACCGGACCAGGCGGAGCTCGAGGTCGCGCTGCACCAGGCCTTCGAGCTGATGGACATGAAGGCGCGCAGCGAGAGCCGCGGCAAGTGGCTGAACCGCTACCGCTACGAGCTCGGCGAGCTGATCGAGATCGCGCGCGCTCTCACCACCGAGCGCGAGATCGATCGCCTGCTCAACCTGATCCTCGAGAAGGCGCGCTTCGTCACCGGCGCCGACGCGGGCAGCATGTACGTGGTCGAAGGAGAGGATCCCCAGCTCTCGCGCCGGAACCTCCACTTCAAGCTGAGCCAGAACGACTCGGTCTCGTTCGACTCGAGCGAGTTCGTGATGCCGATCAGCCCGCGCAGCACCGCGGGTTACGCGGCGCTCGAGCAAAAGACCCTGCGCATCGACGACGTGTACGAGATGCCGCCGGGCTCGCCGTTCGGCTTCGATCGCTCGTTCGACGAAAAGACGGGCTACCGCACCCAGAGCATGCTCGTGACGCCCCTCATGTCGAGCAAGGGCGAGGTGATCGGCGTGCTCCAGCTGATCAACAAGAAGCGCGAGCCCAAGACCAAGCTGCTCGGCGCCGACGACTTCGAGCGCCACGTGATCCCGTTCGACGAGCGCAGCGAGCAGCTCGTGACCACGCTCGCCTCGCAAGCCGGCATCGCGCTCGAGAACGCCATCCTCTACGAAGAGATCCGCTCGATCTTCGAGGGCTTCGTCAAAGCGTCCGTGGATGCTATCGAGGCGCGCGACCCGACGACGAGCGGTCACTCGCGCCGCGTCTCCGACCTCACCGTGGGCCTCGCCAGGGCGGTCGAGCGCTCCGAGAGCGGGCCCTACCGCGAAGTGCGCTGGACGCGCGAGGACCTCCGCGAGATCGAGTACGCGAGCCTGCTCCATGATTTCGGCAAGATCGGCGTGCGAGAGCACGTGCTGGTCAAGGCGAAGAAGCTCTACCCGCACGATCTCGAGCTCATCCGCCAGCGCTTCGAGTTCGTGATCCGAACCATCGAGTCCGACGTCCTCACGCGCAAGGTCCACGCGCTCTCGCGCGGCGCGTCCGCGGCAGAGATCGCGGAGCTCGACGCCGAGCTCGCCTCGAAGCGCGCAGAGATCGAGGAAGCGTGGCGCGTGGTCGAGACCGCGAACGAGCCCACCGTGCTCGCCGCCGGCGACTTCAAGCGCATCGAGGAGCTCGGGCGCCAATCCTACGCGCGCCTCGATGGTCAGGTGTCCACGCTGCTCAGCTCGAGCGAGGTGAAGTCGCTCAGCGTGATGCGCGGCTCGCTCACGAGCGAGGAGTTCGACGAGATCCGGAGCCACGTCTCGCACACGTATCGCTTCCTCTCTCAGATCCCCTGGGGAGCTACCTTCTCCCGCGTCGCTCAGATCGCCGGCTCGCACCACGAGCGGTTGAACGGTACCGGGTATCCGAATCGGCTCCGCGCCGAAGAGATCCCCCTCCAATCGAAGATGATGAGCGTCAGTGACATCTTCGACGCGTTGACGGCCAGCGATCGCCCTTACAAACGCGCCGTACCCGTGCCGAAAGCCCTGGATATTCTGGGCTTCGAGGTCAAAGACAACCACATCGACGGAGACCTGGTCCGAATCTTCATCGAGGCCAAGGTCTGGGAACCCGTCATGGGCGCGCTCTCGACGAGGTAGGCGCCCGAGCGCCAGCAAGCGCCGGACGGAGAACGGAGGGGCGTGGCGCCCATCCGCCGTTCACTTTCGTTTCACCTCGCCGGATGGGTGAGACGCTGCGCTGGTGTGCGCTTGCGTCATACAGTTTCTGCCAAGCGGCCTTGCGCCGCATTTCCGACACAGCCTCAAACCCTCGCGGACAAGTGTCGAGAAATCTGCCGTTAACTCCACTTCGAGGCGTTGCTCCACGAGCGCATTCAGTGCCTCACGTCACGTGTTCACGAGGTGTGAACCCCGCTGGTTTCGAAATGGCAACGCTGGGTCGGCGCCAAACTTTGTGAACGAAACTCACCAAGACCGCTGGCAGATTTCAAAAGAACCGGTCAAGCTGTCTCTCAAGGGGACACAGAGAGGTGACTCATGACGCAAGCCGGTGAGCGCGATTGGCTTTCACCTGGGAACACTGCCGAGGCAGTACCCGCAGCGTTTCGACAAACAGTGCTGCGCCCGACTCCGGAAGCAGCCAGTCAAGAAGAGGTCTCCGTCTCGGAGGCACTCGTAAATGTCCTGGTTGCGCTGGGAGCAGAACACGTGTTCGGCATCATCGGCGGGGGAATCGCGCCGTTTTGTGAGGCCGCTTCGCGGAGCTCGCTGCGCTTCGTTCATTGCCGTCACGAGGGGGGCGCAGCCTTCGCGGCGATCGAGGCGTCGCTCGCTACCGGGAGACTCACCGTCGTCGTGGCGACGACGGGGCCAGGTCTCTCCAACCTGCTCACGGGGATGCTGGCCGCTCGCTACGAGGGAGCGAAGGTGCTCTTCGTCTCGGGTTGCACTGCAGCGGCTCAACGCGGGCGCGGCGCGTTTCAGGAGACGAGCGGAAGCGGTCCTTACGCTCCCTTCTTCGCGACGGGCTCGCTGTTTCATCACGCACAGATCGTGGAGCACCCGGCGGAGCTCGGGCCGCTCGCTTCACGTCTGGCGAGCGGCGTGGCGCGACCGAACGGCTTCGTCGCGCACGTGGGGCTCCCCCTCGCGGTTCAGACAGCGCGCGCCCAGAGCCTCCCTCGGCCGGGTCTCACCAGGCTCGCAGCGCCCGCGCCCGATCGTGGCAGCGTGGCTCACGCCGCGGAGCTCTTGAAGAGCGCTCCGTTCGTGATCTGGGCCGGTTTCGGCGCACGCCACGCGGCCCCGTGGGTGCTCGATCTCGCGGAGGCGAGCGGCGCGCGGGTGATGTGCTCGCCGCGCGGTAAGGGCGTCGTGCCGGAGGACCATCCGTTGTTCCTCGGTGTCGCGGGCCTGGGTGGTCACCCGCAAGTCGAGGACTACCTGCGAGAACGAAAGCCGGCTCGAGCGCTGGTGCTCGGCTCGCGCCTGAGCGAAATGACCTCCTTCTGGTCGCAAGATCTGCTGCCTCCGGAAGGATTGGTGCACGTCGATCTCGACGAGAGCGTCTTCGGCGCGGCCTACCCGAACGCGACCACGCTCGGTGTGCAGGCGGAGATCGGCTCCTTCATCCAGGAGCTTCTCCCCTACTTCGACTACTCGCCGATGAAATCGGCGGTGATCCAGATCCGCCCGCGTTCGCCCCGCGCAGAGCCGCCGCCGCGCGCGGAGGGCCCCGTGCGGCCGAGCTATTTGATGGCGGCCCTCCAGCGCTACGTGGTCGACGAGAGTGACGCCATCGTCCTCACCGAGGCGGGCAATTCGTTCATGCTCGGCAGCCACTATCTCCGCTTTCAGAGCGCCGGTCGCTATCGGTCGAGCACCACCTTCGGTTCGATGGGCCAGGCCGCTGGCGGCGTTCTCGGGGCGGCGCTCGGTCGTGGCAAGGCGGTCGCGCTCGTCGGCGACGGCTCCATGTTGATGTTGAACGAGATGAATACCGCCGCGCAGTACGGGATCAACGCGGTGTGGGTCGTCTTGAACGACTCGGCGTACGGCATGATCGCTCAGGGCATGCGCTCGCTCGGCTGGAAGCCGTTCGAGGTCGACTTCCCTCGCGCTGACTTCGTCGCCATCGCCAACGGCATGGGGGTCCCCGGAGCCCGTGTCGAAAAGGAGGGCGACCTCAGGAGCGCACTCGAACGGGCGATGCGCGCAACCGGGCCGTTCGTGGTCGACGTGCAGATCGACCCGAACGAAAAGCCGCCCGCCAACCGGCGTAACCAGAGCCTGGTGAAGCAGGGCGTCACCAAGGATCGGGTGAAGCGGTGAGCGCACCAACCGCCTCCTTTCGCGGTCCGGTCGAAGCCACGGATTGGCCCTCGAAGCTCAACGCGCGCGTGACGACGCCGGGCCATGCGCCGCTGCTCCACGGCTACGACGTCGAAGGGGATCTCGCGCACTACTACCGGGGTATCGAGATCACTCTGCTCGCGCTGACCGGGGAGCTGCCCGCCCCCGGCGTGGCGCGGGCCGCGGAGATCGCGCTCGCGTTCCTCGCTCCGTGCTCCGTCGCACACGCCGCGACCCACGGCGCCGTGCTCGCGCGCCTGTGCGGCGCGACGACGAGCGCGACGGTCGGCGTATCGGCGGTCGGCCTCGCCGAACAAGCGCGCTTTCTGCTTGACCACCACGAAAGCCTCCTCGACTGGCTCGGTTCGCGAGAGGGTGAGCTCCCGCAAGCCTATCGCTCGCCGAGCGCGATGGAGACCGCCAGCGTCGAGCGCCTGCGCGCTCTCCTTCAACCGACCGGCGTCGACGTCGGCTGGTTCTCCGAGGGCCCCTCGCGCGACGCTGCGCTGCTCGGCGTGCTGCACGCGTGCGGCCTGCGGCGGCGCGAGCTCCTCGAAACGTTGCTCGTCGTGGCGCGCTTGCCCGCCGTCGTCGCCGAAGCCTTCGCCGAAAAGACCGCCAATTTCGCCAATTACCCGACCGATCTCCCCGCCTATCGCTACGAAGACCCGAGATAGCTCTCATGGCCGATCTCACCCTGACGACGCGCTGCGCTCACTGGGGCTTCCATGATCATCGATACTTCGGGCACGACGTCTTCGAGGAGCTCCTCGGACAGGAGACCTTCACCGGTCTCACGGTGCTCGCCGTGCTCGGCCGTCGTTTGCCGGCCGAGGATTGCGCGCTGATCGACGAAGCGGCCGTCGCCCTCACGCTCGCCGATCCGCGCATCTGGCCGCTCAAGCTCACACGCCTGCTCGCCGCCTACGGCTCGCCGATGCTCGCCGCGGCGAGCGGCCTGCTCGTGCTCGAGGGAGCGCGCATCGGGCCGAGCGTCACCGAGCACTCCGCCCGCCTCTTGTGCGAGCTCCGGGACAAGCTCGCCGACGACCTGGGTGACCCGGAAAGGGTGCGAAGCGCAGTGCTCGAGGTCGCGCGGGGCCGGCGCCTTCTGCCAGGGTTCGGCACGCCATTTCGCCCGGAGGACGAGCGACTGATCGCGTTCCGGAAGAGCCTGGCGCGCCGCGGCCGCACGGCGCTGCCCTATTTTCGCACGCTCGAAGCGGCGGCTCCCGTCATTACGGAGCTGACGCACGCGCAGCCCAACATCGCGCTCGGCGTCGCCGCCTGCTTTCTCGATCTCGGTCTCGCCGTGGGCGAGGTCGCGCCGCTCACCACCGCGCTCCTGCATCACATGTTCATCGCGAACGCGCTCGAGAGCACCGAGCGAGCGCCCGCATGGTTACGGCAGCTGCCGGACCAGGCGGTGAACTACGTGGGCCCCGCGCCTCGTCGCTCACCGCGAGCCCTCGCCGCCGAGAGCAGCGCCCGCTCGAGCCCGTCGGGCGCACAGGCGCCACAGTCCACGCGCCCCGATCAGGCGACGTTCCCGCGTTAGCGCTGCTGCCGCAGCGTGCGCTCCTGTCACGGCGCACTCAGCGGTTCTTCGTCACGCTGCGCGATCGAACACCGCAGCGCGCGTCCGCTGAACACGGGCATGCACGATGCATGAGTGCCGGCGCCCGCGAAAGACCCTTCTGCTCGAGAAGGCGGGCACCAAGGAGAATCACCGATGTTGAAGATCACTCAGAAGGGCTGCTGGGCGGCGCTCGGCATGGCCGTGTTGCTCGCCCCGGTCGCCTGCTCCAAAAAGGGCCAATCCATGACGCCCGCCAGCGGCGACGAGGTCACCACGCGCGAGTATACGGAGACGGAGACCGAGACCACGACCGCGCCGAACACGACGCCTCCGACCATGTCGGAGCAGCAAGCGACCCCGCAAATGGGTGCGGGCGAGCCCGACGTGGAGCGCATGGCCGAGGGCAGCTCCGAGAGCGGTATTACCGGGACCGCACCGCCGCCCGCGAGCATGGAGGGCGAGAGCCCCAAGGAAGCCAAGGCCGAGTTCAAGACCATCAAAGGCATGAAGCTCAGCGGCGATGCGGAGTTCGAAGAAATCGCCGGCGGCGTGAAGATCACCGTCGAGGTCGAGGACGCGCCTCCCGGCATGAAGGGCGTGCACATTCACGAGAAGGGCGACTGTAGCAACATCGAAGGCAAGAGCATGGGCGAGCACTTCGCGCCCATGGAAAAGAAGCACGGCCTCCCGAGCGCCGGCGAGCATCATCTCGGCGATCTCGGCAACATCGAGATCAAGGACGACGGGGACGGCAAGCTCGAGATCACGGTGATGGGCGCGAACCTCGAGAAGGGCGACCCCATGTCCCTCTTGGGTAAGGCCATCGTCATTCACCAGGGCCGGGACGTCGGAACGCAGCCCTCGGGCGGAACCGGCAAGCCCCTGGCCTGCGGCGTCATCGTCGAGGACTGAAGAAGTTCGAGCATCGTGCGCGCGAGCTCGTCTTCGACAGGCGAGCTCGCGTGCTTTTGTGCTCGGAAAAGTTCGCTTGCGCATTCTGTGCCGAGTTGCTCTAACGTTCGCCCCGACGTTGCCTGCGACTCGAGGAGGATGCCCATGAAGGTCCGCGCCGCCGTTGCCACCGCTGCCAAGAGCCCGCTGTCGATCGAGACCGTCGATCTCGAAGGTCCGAAAGCCGGCGAGGTGCTGGTCGAAATCAAAGCCACGGGCGTTTGCCACACCGACGCCTACACGCTGAGCGGCGCGGATCCCGAGGGGTTGTTCCCCGCGATCTTGGGGCACGAGGGCGCGGGCATCGTGCGCGAAGTCGGCCCGGGAGTGACCTCCGTCAAACCCGGGGATCACGTGATCCCGCTCTACACGCCCGAGTGCCGGCAGTGCGAGTACTGCCTGAACCCGAAGACGAACCTGTGTCAGGCGATCCGGTCCACTCAAGGCAAGGGCCTGATGCCCGACGGCACCAGCCGCTTCTCGAGCGGCGGCAAGCCCGTCCTCCACTACATGGGGACGTCCACCTTCGCGAACTTCACGGTGCTGCCGGAGATCGCGGTCGCGAAGATCCGGAGCGACGCGCCGTTCGAGAAGGTCTGCTACATCGGCTGCGGCGTGACGACCGGCATCGGCGCGGTGATCAACACCGCCAAGGTCGAACCCGGGTCGAACGTGGTCGTCTTCGGCCTCGGCGGCATCGGCCTGAACGTGATTCAGGGCGCGCGCATGGTCGGCGCGAACATGATCGTGGGCGTCGATCTGAACCCCGAACGGCGCGCCATCGCGGAGCGCTTCGGCATGACCCACTTCGTGAACCCGAGCGAGGTCGGCAAGGACCTGGTCGCTCACCTGGTGAACCTCACGGGCGGCGGCGCGGACTACTCGTTCGAGTGCGTCGGTAACGTCGAGATCATGCGCCAGGCGCTCGAGTGCTGTCACAAGGGCTGGGGCGTGTCGGTCATCATCGGCGTGGCCCCGGCGGGCGCCGAGATCTCGACTCGCCCCTTCCAGCTCGTGACGGGCCGCGTCTGGAAGGGCACCGCATTCGGCGGCGCGCGCGGTCGCCGCGACGTGCCGAAGATCGTCGACTGGTACATGGAGAAGAAGATCGAGATCGATCCGTTGATCACGCACCTGCTCCCGCTCGATCGCATCAACGAGTCTTTCGACCTGATGCACGAGGGCAAGTCGATCCGCACGGTGATCCAGTTCTGAATCCTCACCCCCAAGGGTAGGCTTCACCCCATCGGCGAGAGTTGCGAAGCGCGGGAGAAGCGCTATCGTCTCACGACGCGACGTGGTGTCGCGCCCGACGAGGCCGGCCCGTACCGGGGAAAGTAAAGACGGGCCGCGGAGGTGAAAATGCCTTGGGTTACCCTCGTCCTCGCGGGCTTGCTCGAGATCGTCTGGGCCGTCGGTCTCAAGTTCTCGCACGGCTTCACCCGGCTCTGGCCGAGCGCGCTCACGCTCGCCGCGCTCGCCGGGAGCCTGGTCTTGCTCGCCCAGTCCACGCGCAGCTTGCCGCTCGGCACCGCCTACGCGGTCTGGGTCGGGATCGGCAGCTTGGGCGCCGCCATCGCGGGCATCCTCCTCTTCCGGGAGCCGGTCACCGTCGGGCGCGTCGTCTTCCTCGGGCTCCTGCTCGTGGCGATCGTCGGGCTGAAGCTGACGTCCTCGCCGGCCTGAGCTCAAGCCTAGCCGCGAGCGAAATCGGGCGGCGGCGGGGAGTCATCGTAGATCCCGATCCATTCGGTCTGCCGCTCGCAACGGTGAAACAAGATCCACGACCGCCTCGGGACGTTGCCGTCGGCCATGCGTTCGCGAATCAGTGGCAGCGCTCGCTGCGTGTCGTTCAGTGCGAGCTCGATGTACGAGTACTTCAGGCCCGTGCCGCCGCCGATCTGACAGCCGAGGCCCGCCGGGATGAGCAGCTCGTCGAGGGCATCCTCGATAGCAGCCTTGTCCGCGAACTTCTCTTCGTCGAGCCCCTGGCTGCCGTCGAGCTTCCGGTAACAGAAGGTCTCACCGGTGGCGCTGAAGCGTTCGTCGTAGAAGCGAGGGGCGCGCGTCGCGCGCCACAGATCGAGGTTCGGTGTCTTGGCGACGAACAGATCGCACTGCCACGGATAGTCAGGCTGACTCTCGGGTTCGAGCTTCAGCAGCGACCAGGTCGCGCTCTCGGCCGCGGCACTCACACTCGTGAGCCCTGTCTCGAATCCGTTCTACCTCCGACGTCACCCGGTCCTCGAGCGCCGAGACGGGGATCGCGTCCGCTGGCACCGATCCCAGGCCCAAGCGCCCCAGGATCCCTCGCCGCCGCGGCTGCACGGCGATTTCCCCGATCCACGAGTCCAGCACGCGTTCGCCCAGAAGCGTCTCGCTGAGGACGTAGGCTTCGTGCAGCGCGTCGTCGTCGTCCTCGCCGGCGTTCGCGCCGCTGAACTTCGAATCGAGGAGGTGATGTTCGCCGCGGGTGACGGTTACTTCGGCGAGAGTGCCGGGGTGCCGGCACCGTGCCTGCACCGACTGGCGCGCCATCTGCGGCGATTCCGCCAACCGGTGAGCGTAAAGCTCCCAGCCGGCGAGCTCCGGAGCGCGAGCGAGGATCGCGCCCACGAGGGGTCGCAAATCCTTCCGCCCCTCTGGCGTGATGACCAGGCGATGGCCGGATCCGCGCACGGCCGGGCCGTACTCCCACATCAACGCCGGATCGATCGCTCCCAGTGTCTCGTTCATGAACGCCGGCAGATCCCACTCGACACGTCGCGCGAAGAGCTCGCGCAGCGCGTCACTCCGTTCGACGAACGCCGCCCAGAAAGCGGCTATCTTCGTCTCGAGCTCGCGCCGGCGCTCCTCCTCGGCGAGCGACGTACCGGCGCCATGCCCCCACCTCACGAGCGCCACCGAGGTCACCGGCTTCTCGAGCTCTGTTCGATGAGCTCGATCTTGTAGCCGTCCGGATCCTGGACGAACGCGATCACGGTCGTGCCGTGCTTCATGGGCCCGGGCTCACGCGTGATCTTGCCGCCCGCCGCGCGGATGCGCTCGCACACCTCGTAGATGCCGTCGACCCCGAGAGCGATGTGGCCGTAGCCCGAGCCGAGCTCGTAACTCTCGACGCCCCAGTTGTAGGTCAGCTCGAGCTCCGCCTGCTCCGGGTTCGTCCCGAAGCCGACGAACGCCAGCGTGAACTTGCCGTCTGGATAGTCCTTCCTCGAGATGAGCTTCATCCCGAGCACGTCCGTGTAGAACGCGAGCGACCGGTCCAGGTTTCCGACTCGGATCATGGTGTGAAGGATGCGCACGACATTTTCGTCGCCCTGACGCAGCGCGAGATCAAGAGCGCCGGCCCCGAATTGTTACGGCCCCGTTGCAGCCCGCCCGGCCCGAGGGTGCTCGAGCGACGGACTTGTCGCAGGCCTCTCGCCTCGCCCGACCGTCCATGGTAATCGCGCGCCCATGCCTGAAATTCTTCACGTCAGTGCGCGAGAAATCCTGGACTCCCGAGGCAACCCCACCGTCGAGGCCGAGGTCCACACCGCTTCCGGCTTCGGGCGCGGCGCGGTTCCCAGCGGCGCCTCCACCGGCGAGCACGAAGCGCTCGAGCTCCGTGACGGTGACAAGAAGCGTTATCTCGGCAAGGGCGTGTTGAAGGCCGTCGAGAACATCAACAACCACCTCGGCCCGGCGATCGTGGGCATGAGCGTCCTCGACCAGGTCGGCGTGGACCATCGCCTGCTCGAGCTCGACGGGACGCCGAACAAGGGCAAGCAGGGCGCGAACGCCATCCTCGCGATCTCGATGGCCGTCGCCCGCGCGGGCGCGGACGTCGTCGATCTCCCGCTCTGGCGCTACCTCGGCGGCGCGCAGGCACGCGTCCTCCCGACGCCCCTCATGAACATCATCAACGGCGGCGCGCACGCGGACAACGGGCTCGAAGTTCAAGAGTTCATGATCGTCCCGCTCGGCCTCCCCACCTTCAGCGAGGCGCTCCGCGCGGGCACCGAGGTGTTCCACGCGCTGAAGAGCATCCTGAAGAAGGAAGGCATGACGACGGCCGTCGGTGACGAGGGTGGCTTCGCGCCCCGCCTCGGGTCGAACGAGGACGCGATCAAGCGCATCATCTCGGCCATCGAGGCCGCAGGCTACAAGCCCGGTGAGGACGTCGCGCTCGGCATGGATGCCGCGGCGAGCGAGTTCTACAAGGAAGGCAAGTACATCTGGGACAAGAAGCCCCACACCGCGGCCGAGCTCGCGGACGTGTACGCGGCCCTCTGTGACAAGTACCCGATCGTCACGATCGAAGACGGCTTCGCCGAGGACGACTGGGACGGCTGGAAGCTGATGACCGACAAGCTCGGCAAGCGCATTCAGCTCGTCGGTGACGACCTCTTCGTCACCAACGTGGTGCGCCTGCAGCAAGGCATCGAGAAGAAGATCGCGAACAGCATCCTGATCAAGGTGAACCAGATCGGCTCGCTCACCGAGACGCTCGACACCATCCGCCTCGCGGGCACCGCGGGCTACACCTCGATCATCTCGCACCGCTCGGGCGAGACCGAGGACGCGTTCATCGCGGACCTCGCCGTGGCCACCAATGCGGGCCAGATCAAGACCGGCTCGCTCAGCCGCAGCGACCGCATCGCGAAGTACAACCAGCTCCTCCGCATCG
>JAEZYO010000330.1 GCA_023419055.1 Pseudomonadota bacterium
CTCCAGGACATGGGCCTGGTTGGCCAGCCGCAGATTCGAAGGCACCGCCGACATTCATGAAGTTTCTTTACTAATCGGCGGCGCGTCAAGCGCGCTCTGGGCGATAACGCGCGCGGTCGGGGCTCGACGATCGCGGCCGCCGCGCGTCAGCGCTGGTGCTCGCTACCCGAGAGAGTAATCGGGATCCAGAGCGTCCGCATCTCGCTGTAGGAGCCCTTCCGGGTGTAGCCAGCGAGCCCGTAGAGGACGTTCCACCAGTGCCCGTTCGGCGTCTCACCGTAAGAGAACGCGGGGAAGATGTGGACCTCCCAGTCGAGGCCGTTCGAGAGCTTGGTCTCGTGATAATAGACGTTGCCGACGAGCTGAGACACCTCGCGATCGTCGGAGAAGCGCCAGTACGCTGGGAAGACGACGGTGGCGCGGCCCTTCGGGTTCGCGAAATCCCAGAAGAAAGGCGCGACCACCGTGTGGGTGCTGGTCGCGCTTCGCCCGAGGTAGAAGATCGGGTGAATGTTGGTTTGAAACCCGCGCAGATCCGTCGTGTGCTGGAAGAACGGCGTGATGAACGTCGTCTCGCTCACGCCGTAGCGCTCGCTGTGCGCCCAGAACGGGAAGAAAACCTGGGTCGACTCGCGCGGGCTCGTGCGGGAGTAGAGGAACGGGAAGAGCAGCTTCTGGTCGAGCTGGATGTCCGGATCCCGGTAGTGCCAGAAGAACGGCGTGATCATGTCGAGCTCGGTGCGCCCGCGGTAGCGCGCGTAGCCCCAGGTCACGAACGTGCTCTCGCCCTCCTGACCCTTGGAGGTCATGAAGAGCGGGTTGATGAAGAGCGAGGCCTTGTCCGACCAGCCATAGTGAAAGAACGGGAGCAGCGTCGTGTGGCGCTCGTTCTCACCCCAGAGGCTGAAATAGAACGGCAGGAGGTGGAACATCTCCCGCTTCTGCGTGTGCGCTCGGTAGTACGGGCCCCACACGTTGACCCAGGAGAGATCGC
The DNA here is from genome assembly GCA_023419055.1 of Pseudomonadota bacterium. The sequence continues at coordinate 995 of JAEZYO010000330.1, forward strand.
GGTCGTCGTAGCCGTAGTAGTGGAGCAGCGGCGGGATGATCTCGTACTTCTTCTCGACGTTTTGCCCGTAGAAGTAGAAGGGGGCGACGCCGAAGTCGATGTTCTGGGCCGTGCGAGCGTCGCAGTAGCGGCCGCCCTCCCAGGAGCAAAACATCGGGCCCACGAGGTTGAAGCCGCTCCGGCCGTCGCTCTGCGTGTACGTGAGGAGCGGCGGGATCAGCGTGTAGCCGCCGTTCTTGCGCTTGCCGGTGAAGTAGAGCGGCGCGAGCCAATTGTCGTTACCGTCCTCGAAGGAGCGGTTGACGAGCGGGCCCACGATCGTGGTGCGGCTGTTCTGGCGCTTGTCGACCAGGTTCCAGAAGAGCGGAAACAGCACGTCGTCGGAGCGCTCGGCGCTGCGACGGTTGTAGTAGAGGCCGCCGAACAAGCTCGCCCGGTCGACGACCGACGAGTCCGTAACGGAGGGCTGCTTGCGCTCGGCCCAGACGGGGAAGGCGAGCTTGAACGAGTAGTCGCCGCTCAGCTCTTCGTAGTACGGGCCGTAAAAGTGACGCGTCGTGTCTTCGGCGCGGCCGAGCTCGAGCGTGTCCGTGTCGAAGTCGCTGCCGATGCGATCGAACACGCGCTGCTGCAGCTTGAGCGGCATCTCGGGCAGCGACGGCTCGCTCCCCGGCGCCACCACGGTATCGCTGCCGCCGGAGGCCGCGTGGAACTCCGGCTCGTCAGGGGACTTCTTCGGCGGCGCCTGACCGCCACCCGGCGTGGGTCCGCCGATACCGGGGCTCAAGCCGGGGCCATAGGGATCCTGGGCGAAAGAAGCCGACGCGCAGAGCAGCACCGTGGCCGCGCAGGCAGCGCCGAGTCCGCGAGCGAAGAGCTTCTTCACCGCGACTCTCCGCCGGCAGGAGCTTCCGCCGCGAGCGCGGCCTTCAAGCGATCGAGGAGCTCCGCGCGAGGGACCGCGGCTTGCGTGTGCTGCGCCAGATCCTTGAGCTGCACGGTGCCCTGATCGATCTCCGAATCGCCGAGAACGAGAGCCACGCGCGCGCCGAGCCCGTCGGAGCGGCGCAGCATGCTCTTCATCGAGTTGCCGCGCGCGTCGACCTCCACGGTGAGTCCAGCGGCGCGGAGCTCGCGGCCGAGCTTCAGCGCTTCGATGCGAGCGCGGTCGCCGAGCGGGGCGACGAAGACGAGCGGCGGCTTGGGCGGCGCCTTCTCGGGCATCGCGAGCAGCAGGCGCTCGAGCCCCATGGCGAACCCGATCGCGGGCACCTCGGGACCGCCGAGCTCCTTCACCATCCGGTCGTAGCGGCCGCCGCCGAGGAGCGCGTTCTGCGAACCGAGCTCGCCGCTCGCGCCCTGAATCTCGAACAAGGTACGCGTGTAGTAGTCGAGGCCGCGCACCAGCGTGGGGGAGACCTCGTAAGGAGTGCCGAGCGCATCGAGCGCAGCGCGGAGGCCGTCCCAGTGCGCCTTGTCCTCGGGCTCGAGCAAGTCGAGGATGCTCGGAGCGCCCGCCGAAGCCTCGATGTCCTTGGGGTTCTTGGAGTCGAGGATACGCAGCGGGTTGTCGTCGAGCCGCTTCTTCGCGTGATCGCTCAGCTGCTCGGCTTTCGGTCGAAAGTGAGCTTCGAGCGCCTGGCGGTAGCGCTCGCGCGTGCCCGCTCCGCCCAGGCAGTTCACGAGCACGCGCACCTGCTGGATGCCGATGCTTCCGAGGAAGCCGACCAGCATGTCGATCATCTCGGCGTCGGTGTGCGGTCCGGCGTCGCCGTAAACTTCGCAGCCAGCCTGATGAAACTGACGGTAGCGCCCGCGCTGGGGCTGCTCGGCGCGAAACATCGGGCCGAGGTAGTACCAGCGCGTCACCGGCTCGCGCGCGTGCACCGACCGAGCCACGTAAGCGCGCGCAACGCCGGCGGTTCCCTCCGGGCGGAGCGCGATCACCTCGTCGCTGCGCGGGAAGGTGAACATCTGCTTCTCGACCATCTCGGTCGTCTCACCGACCGAGCGGACGAAAAGGTCCATGAGCTCGATGACCGGAGTTCGGACCTCGGAATAGCCGTGGAGCTCGACCGTGCTTCGGAAAGCTTGCTCGAGCCTCTGCCAGCGACCCACCTCATCGGGCAGGACGTCGAAAGTGCCTTTGACGGCGCGAAATTGCATCGTGGGGAGCGCGGGAAGGGCAGGGGGCCGAAAACGCCCCCGCGCTTATGCTCGGGGGGAGCATTCGGGTCAAGCATTGGAAAGGCCTTCGGCCCCCGGTCATGGCGGGGAAGGTCTCCCGCCCCGCGGCCGTGTGCTAAAGGCCGGCACGTGGTTCGTGCGGCCGCCCTCGACGTCGGCAAGGTTCGCGTCGGCGTGGCCGTCGCGGACGAGCTCGGTGTTTTGGCACATCCCCGCCCGTTCGTGGACGGGCGCGACCCTCGCCGGGCCATCGAAGCCCTGGTCAAGCTGGCTGCCGAGGAGGGGATCGGCCTCTTCCTGGTCGGGCTCCCCCGACAACTGAGCGGAGAGGAGGGCCCGTCGGCGCGTCGGGCGCGTCGCTTCGCCCAGCAGCTCAAGACCAAGGCTGCCGTCGAGATCGAGTTCATCGACGAGCGCCTCTCGACCCAGGAAGCGCGGGCACGCCTCCGCGAGCAGGGCGTCCGCGATCGCGACGCTCGAGAGCGCATCGACAGCGCCTCCGCCGCGGTCCTCTTGCAGTCGTGGCTCGACGGACAGAAGAGGGGCTCTCGGTGAGCGAGACCGCCCCTCCGGCGCGCCGGCCTCGAAAGCGGCGTCGTTCTCAGCGCCCCCCCGAAGGCAACGCCCGCGCGAAAACCCGGACTGAATCGAGGGCGGCTCCTCGCCCGCGGGCAAGTGGTCCGGCTCGCCGCGGGCTCGTGAAGGTGCTCGTCGGGCTCGCCGGCGTCGGCGTCCTCTTCGTCCTTTCGCTCTGGGCTTGGGCCAAGAGCAGCGGACCAGGAGCCGGTCAGCGCGTCGTCTACGAGGTGCGCGCCGGGAGCTCGCCGGACGAGATCGCGGCGGACCTTTCCACGCGCGGCCTGGTCTCGAGCCCTCGACTCTTTGCGTTCTACCTGCGCTCGAGCGGCGGCACTCCGAGCCCCGGACCTCACTTGCTGCGCGACGACCTCTCCGCGCGAGAGCTCGCACAACGCCTAGCGCGGCTCCCCGGTCGCCCGAAGGTGAAGCTGACGTTTCCCGAGGGTTGGAACCATCTTCAAATGGCCGAGCGGCTCGAGCAGCGCGAGGTCGTCGCCGCAGCCTCGTTCAAGGCGGCGGTCCGATCTCCAGAGCTCCTCGCAGCGCTCGCCATCCGCGGCCCGAGCGCCGAGGGACGCCTCTTCCCCGCCACCTACGAGCTTTTCGTCGACAGCGCTCCCGAGCAGGTGGTTCGTCTCCTGGTCGAGGAGACCCGCAAGCGACTCGGCAAACTCCTCGCTGACAGGCCCGCTGCCTTCGACGACCTCGAGCAACGCTTCGGCTTCGGTGAGCCCGAAATCCTGACGCTCGCCTCGATGGTCGAAAAGGAGGCCCAGAATCCCGACGAGCGACCGCTCGTCGCGAGCGTGTTCTTCAACCGCTTGAGCGACGCGACGTTTCGTCCGGCCCGCATGCTGCAGTCGGACCCGACTGCGGCCTACGGCTGCCAGGTAGCGCCGGCGGACGCGCCGAGCTGCGCGGAGTACTCGGGGCGCGTCACGCCCGCGATGGTGCGAGATCCCCGAAACCCCTACAACACGTACAAGCACGCGGGCCTTCCGCCCGGACCCATCGCCAACCCGGGAGAGAAGGCGATTTTGGCCGTGCTCGAGCCCGCGAAAACGGACTTTCTCTATTTCGTGACGCGTGGGGGCGGCCGCCACGCCTTCACGCGAACCTTCGACGAGCACCGGCAGGTCATCGACGCGCAGCGGCCGTGACGCCGCGCGAGCGGACTCGATACTTTCCCTCCGCGCCGAGCGGCGCTAGGACGCAGTACATCCACTCATGACTCCCTTCGAGCAGGCAGTTTACACGGTTCGATTTCTTTCGGTCGACGGCGTCGAGGCAGCGAATTCGGGACACCCCGGCACGCCCATGGCACTCGCCGGGATCACCGTCGATATTTTCACGCGCTACCTCCGTTACAATCCGCGTGATCCATCGTGGCCGAACCGTGATCGATTCGTCCTGTCGTGCGGTCACGCGTCGATGCTCCTCTACTCGACGCTGCACCTCGCGGGGTACGACCTGCCGCTCGATGAGCTCAAGCACTTCCGTCAGTGGGGCTCGAAGACTCCGGGACACCCCGAGTACGGTCACACGCCGGGCGTCGAAGTCACGACCGGTCCGCTCGGGCAAGGGATCGGTAACGCAGTCGGTCTCGCGCTCTCGAGCAAGCTCGCGGCGGCGCGCCTGAACCAAGCCGACGCCGAGCTCATCAACTACCGCGTCTTCGCGCTCGCCTCGGACGGCGACATGATGGAAGGCGTCTCGGGCGAAGCGTCGAGCATCGCCGGACACCTCGGTATCGACAACCTCGTCGTCGTCTACGACGACAACAAGATCACCATCGACGGCTCGACCGAGCTCTCGTTCAGCGAAGACGTCGGCAAGCGCTACGAGGCTTACGGCTGGTTCGTTCAGCACATCGACGGGCACAACCAGGAAGAGGTTCGGAAGGCGCTCGACGCGGCGGTCGCTCACCGCGGCCAGCCGTCGCTGATCGTCGCCCGCACGCACATCGGCATCGGCGCCCCGACCAAGCAAGACACCTCGAAGGCTCACGGCGCTCCGCTCGGCAAGGCCGAGGTGGAAGCGACGAAGAAGGCTGCCAACTGGCCGCTCGAGCCGTTCTACGTCGCGCCCGAGGCGCGCACGCTGTTTCAGCAGCGCGAGGCCGAGAACAAGCCGGTCTACGACGCGTGGCAGAAGCTCGTCGGCGGCTTGAGCGGTGACCGCAAGGCGCTCTGGGAAACCTTCCACGAGCGCAAGGTTCCCGAGAACCTCTTCTCCGAGCTCACGACGGTCGCTGCCGGTCTCAAGGCGGACGCGACGCGCGGCACGGGCGCGGCCATCGAGCAGAAGGTCGCCGCCCTGGTGCCGTCGCTCGTGGGCGGCGCTGCCGATCTAGCGGAGAGCACCAAGACCACCATCAAGGGCGCAGCCGACGTGAAGCGCGGCGAGTTCGGGGGCAGGAACCTCAACTTCGGCATCCGCGAGCACGGCATGGCCGCGATCCTGAACGGCATGGCCGTCTCGGGCTTCTTCATCCCGTTCGGCTCGACCTTCCTCGTCTTCGCCGACTACCTCCGCCCGTCGCTGCGCTTGGCCGCGCTCTCGAACCTGCAGGTCGTGCATGTCTTCACGCACGACTCGGTGTTCCTCGGCGAGGACGGCCCGACGCATCAGCCGATCGAGACCCTCTGGGGCCTGCGCTTGATCCCGAACCTCGACGTGGTGCGGCCCGCCGATCCGCTCGAGTGCGCGGCCGCCTGGGCGCATGCCGCCACGCGGCGCAACGGCCCGACCGCGCTCATCTTGAGCCGTCAGAAGGTGCCGGTGCTCGAGCGCCCGGCCGATTTCGATCCGAAGGCGATCCTCGACGGCGCCTACATCCTCTCGGACGCCGAGAACCCGGAGCTCACCATCATCGCCACCGGGAGCGAGGTGCACGTCGCGGTCGAAGCCAAGAAGTTGCTCGCCGCTCAGGGCAAGCGCGTGCGCGTCGTGTCCGCGCCCTGTTGGGAAGCGTTTTCACGGCTGCCCGAAGCCAAGCGCGCGTCGGTGCTCGGCAACGGTCGCCTCGCGACGGTGGAAGCCGGTCGCACGCTGGGCTGGGCTGCCGTCACTGGTCCGAACGGCATCAACGTCGGTATCGATCACTTCGGTGCCTCGGCGCCGGCGGAGCGCCTCGCGGTGGAGTTCGGCCTCACCGGCGAAAAGGTTGCCTCGACCATCCTGGCAAAGCTCTAATGCGCTGAGCGTCGCGCCTCCGGCGCAAGCTCGAAGTCAAAGTTCAAAGGAACTCGCCCTGTCCCTCCCCGTCGTTCTGGTGCCGCATCCGCACGTGCGCGTGGACGTTCACGTCCTCGCCGGGAGCCCCTACGTCCTCGGCTCCCGCGTGCCGGTGCGGCGCCTGTACGCGTTCTACAGGAACGGCGTCAGCGTCGATCGCATCCTCAAGCGTTATCCTCAGCTCGGTCCGGCGAAGGTCTTCGACGCGCTCGCCTTCGCGCTCGATAACCCCGAAGTGATTGAGGCGGACATCGCGCGTGAAGAAGCGATTCTCGCTCGGGCGGGTCAAAAAGCGCCACGCCGTCACGACAACCCGCAACAGATCGAGCTGCCGTTCGCTGCAGTCCCTCCACCGAACGCGACCCCAGCTCGGCCAGCCCCAGCGCGACCAGCGGCGCCCGTCTCGTCGGCCGGATCGGCGCCGGCCGCGCGACCGACGCGACGTCGATCGTGAATTTGCCCGCAGCCCGAGCGCAATAATCCGCTCGGGCTCCTTTGATCGCTTCGATCGAGTGGCTGTGGCTTGTGCGGCGCTCTGAGACGCGGATACCGTGCGTTCCCGGACCTAGAAGCGGGTTGATTGCTTCGAGGAGGAATATTCATGCAAGCGCAAAGTGAGCGGCCGCTATCAGCAAAGCTCGTGGCCATCTTGATGATTACGAGCATCCCGCTGCTGGCGGACTGCGGCAAAAAAGGGTTACCCGGAGCGAACGCGCTTCCGGGTGGAGTCGGTGACGCTGCCTGTCCTGCCAACGTGGCAGACGCATCGGCCGTCATGAGTGCGAACTTCGGGCTCGAAGGTGAGCTCGAGGGCAAGGTGAAGGCTGCGCTTTCTGCAGGCGCCCACCTGCAAGAGATCGCCGCCGAGCTCGAAGCCGAAGTCGCGACCGCTTGCGGCAACCTCGCGAAAGATCTCGGCGCGGACGACGCCGCCATCAACGCCAAGGAAGAGGGCCCGGGCAAGAAGGCCGAGGCCGCCTGCACGGCCGCGGTCAAGCTCGTGAACGAGTTCAAGGCCAAGGCGAGCGGCAAGCTCGTCGTCGAAGCCAAGCCCCCGGCGTGCGCCGCCTCGATGGACGCGGTCGCCGACTGCGCCGCCAAGTGCGACGCCAACGTCAAGCCCGGCAGCGCGAAGGTGGAGTGCGACGGCGGCGAGATCAGCGGCCAGTGCGACGCCAAGTGCGAGGGCAAGTGCACGGTCGAAGCCGGCGCCCAGTGTGAGGGCAGCTGCAGCGGCGAGTGCAAGGGCGAGTGCACCGCGGAAATCTCCGGCAAGTGCGACGGCACCTGTGAAGGCAAGTGCAACGGCAAGGACACCAAGGGCAAGTGCGACGGCACCTGCGAAGGCAAGTGCAAGGGCAAGGCCGAGGCTTCCTGCAGCGGCGAGTGCAAGGGCAGCTGCAGCGCGAGCTGCACCGCGTCCGCCAAGGGCGAGTGCAAGGGCACCTGCTCGGGCAAGTGCAGCGTCGAGATGAAGGCGCCGAAGTGCAGCGGTGAAGTGAAGCCGCCGGAGATGAGCGCCGAGTGCAAGGCGAACTGCGACGCCGAGGTGAAGGCGAAGCTCGAGTGTCAGCCCGCCAGCGTGTTCGTGAAGATCGAAGGCGCCGCGGACGTGAAGGCTGCCACGCAGCTCAAGGCCGCCCTCTCCAAGAACCTCCCCGCCATCCTCAAGGTCTCCATGGGGATGAAGGGCAAGGTCGAGGGCATCGCGGGTAACGTCAAGGCGACGCTCGAAGGCGTCCAGGGTGCCGTCTCGGGCGGTGGCGCCGCGGCCCTCAAGGTCGCCGGCTGCTTCGCCACCTCGCTCAAGGCTCAAGCCGACGCGGCCGTCTCGATCGACGTGTCCGTGAAGGCGAGCGCCTCGGCGAGCGGCTCCGCCAGCGCCGGTTGATCCGAACCCCGTTACCGCAAAGAAGAAGCCCCCTTGGCCTCGCGCGAAGGGGGCTTTTTCACGTCCTGAGGGCGCCCAGCCACTTCAACAGAAGGTCGCGTGCCTCGCGCCGGGTGGTCTCGCTGCCGCCCGACTCGAGGATGGCGCTCCCCGCTTGCGCGAACGCAGCGCCCAGCAAGCGCGCGAAGAGGACGACCGGGAACGGCTCGAGCACGGCCTCGTCGATGGCGCTCTGGAGGAGACCCACGACCAGCGGTTCGTTCGCCGCGCGATCGATCTCGTCGAAGCGATCCTCGGGGACGACGCGCGGACCATCACGGAACACGACCGCGAGCACCGTCGGATCCGAGCAGCGCTCGAGATACACGTCGCACGCCGCCTCGATCTTTGCCCAGCCCGAGGTCCCAGAGGTCCGCTCGTGAATGGCCGTCACGATGCCCTGCATGACCTCCGCGAGCACCGCCTCGAACAGCTCGAGCTTGCTCGGGAAATGATGATAGAGCGCGCCGTGCGTGACGCGGGCCTTCTGGCAGACCATGCCGATGCTGGTCGCGTCGTAGCCGTGCTGCGTGAAAAGCCGGGTCGCGACCTCGAGCAGGCGCGCGCGCGTGACCTCTTTCTGCTCGGCGCGGGAGCGGGGTTTCCTCATTTCCGTGCGCCTTCTTAGCCCGACCCGAGGCGCGCGGCATTGACATTGCGTGATAATGTCAATACACATTATCGCATCATGTCAAAAGACGAGGCCCTCGAGCGGAGCTACCGGAACCCACTGATCGGCTACGGCTACGACGCCCTTTCCTGGCTGGTTTACAGCCACCCTCGGTGGGCGGGACGAGCTCCGGGAGCAGGCGCTCGACCTCGCGGACGTACGGCGGGGAGAGCGCGTGCTCGAGCTCGGCTGCGGCACCGGCGGCCTCACGCAGAAGCTCCTCGAGCGCGGGGCCTCCGTGACGGCCGTGGACTGGTCGGAGCCGATGCTCCGGGGCACCCGGCGGCGCGCCCCCGGCGCCACCTTCGTTCAGAGCGAGATCACGGCCTACGCGCCGAGCCCGGCCTACGATCTCGTGTTGCTCGCTTTCGTGCTTCACGAGGTCTCGCCCGAGGATCGCGCGCTCGCGCTCGAGGTCGCTCGGCGTGCGCTCGCTCCCGAGGGCAGGGCAGCGGTCGTCGACCACGCCGAGCCTACGGACGGCTACCTTCCGAAAGCGATCTTCAAGTTCGTCCACGCCTTCGAGCCGCCGGCGCTCGCCGACTGGGCCCGCGGGAGCTTCGAGCCGGAGATCGAGCGAGCGGGATTCCGGATCACTCGACGTGCGACGCTCGCGCGCGGCACGGCTCGCGCCGTCATCGCGCACTAGGCGGTGTGCGCGCGTACTCGTCCTGAACCTGCATCGCTCCTGTCACACGCGCAGCAGCAAGCCCGAGGCCTTCTCACCGGTCGCCCGCTCGATCGCATCGACGTAGTACCGGAGCTGTTCGGCGTAAGCGCCTTCG